>JAAYGI010000039.1 GCA_012727815.1 Erysipelothrix sp. | reverse complement strand
GATACTTGTTTGCAAAATCTTGTATCAGTATAGCTCCGATAGATATCCCAACAAGATGTACTTTTTCGATATTTTCTTCTATCAAAATATCTTTTATGTATGTTGCTGTTTTTTCTATACCATCACCTTTATTTGTTTTTGTTGAAAGGCCATGTCCAATCAAGTCTAAGGTTATAACTGTATAGTTTTGAGAAAATATATCAATTTGTTTATCATACTGTGAGTGATTAGCAAATGCAGCATGAACAAACAATACAGCTTGTTCATGTCTTTTTTCTGATATAAAATATTTCATTGGTGAATTACTTATTTTTTTATTTTACATGATGGGTCCTCATTTTCTTAGTATTTAAATAATCAGTACCTAAATAGTATCATAAACTTGATTAATTCTATATCGCGAACAATTCTCATCAATAAAGATATGTTTGCAAGAATTACTTTATGAATTTTTTTTGTTAGTCTTCGACATTAGGGCATGAAAAAACCCACATACTAGTGGGTGTTAAATGTACATGGTGCACCTGAAGAGACTTGAACTCTTATGAATTGCTTCACACGCCCCTCAAGCGTGCGCGTCTACCGATTCCGCCACAGGTGCATAACTTATGCCTTTGTATTATATCAAAGAGTACCAGGTATATCAATATCAAAAAATACTATGCCAAAAGCATGAATTAAATGTTCCTTAATAAAAGTCATAAAGCGTACACATGCAAATATACTAAATAATGTAGTATGATAGAATGTATAAAAAGGAGACTAAGATATGTTAATTGAAAATATAACAGAAGCAATTGGTAATACCCCTTTATTAAGACTGAGTAAGATGGACGAAGGCTTACCTGGAAATATATATGCAAAGCTTGAAGGATTAAATCCTGGGGGAAGCGTTAAAGATAGAATAGCCTTGTCTATGATTACAGACGCGATAGCAAGTGGTGTAATAAAGTCTAGTACTACAATAATCGAAGCAACAAGTGGTAACACAGGAATTGGAATTGCGATGATAGGGGCAAGTCTTGGTTTCAAAGTAATAATTGTAATGCCAGATACAATGAGCGTTGAAAGACGTGCAATCATCAAAGGATATGGTGCTGAAATTATTTTAACACCAGGAGTTGATGGTATGAATGGATCACTGGCAAAAGCAGCTATCATTAAAGAAACATTGGGTGATGCAATTATCCTGTCACAATTTACAAATGTTGCAAATATAAAAGCACACTACACAACAACAGGTCCTGAAATATATAAAGATTTAAACGGTGCTGTAGATATCTTAGTATCAGGAGTAGGTACAGGTGGAACACTAACAGGAACGGGAAACTATCTAAGAGAAAAAAATAAGAATCTTGAAATAGTTGCTGTTGAACCGCTTGATTCATCTGTATTATCAGGTAATGAAAAAGGGCCGCATAAGATTCAAGGAATCGGTGCAGGGTTTATTCCAGACATCTTGGACACAGAGTTATACAATGAAATTATTATGGTTTCAAATGATGATGCGCTTAATACAGCAAGAGACATTGCAAAGAAATCAGGTTATCTTGCTGGAATATCTTCAGGTGCAGCATTACATGCAGCAATTGAAATAGCATCAAGAGAAGAAAACAGAGATAAGAATATTGTAGTAGTATTACCAGATTCAGGTGAACGCTACCTATCAACAGACTTATTTGCACTATATGCCTAGTAAAATTTAAGTGGATATGATAATATTTACTTAATATCTAAAGAAAAGACATACAAGCCTCAAGGTTGATTCAAAGAGAGAAGTTAAGGGTGAGAAACTTCATTAATCTAAGGTGCGTGCTACTATTCTAGATGGACAAATGTCCCGTCTCAATCGCGTTAAGAAAAAGAGGTGCATACAGTAATGTATGAATCAGGATGGTACCGCGTGAAAACGTTCCTGAATTTGGAGCGTTTTTTTTATGCTTAAAAGGAGAAAATTATGAAAATTAGAACAGGAAATGAAATTAGAAACTTATTCTTAGAATATTTTGTGAAACAAGGACACACGATTATTGAAAGTGCACCGCTTGTACCCATAGATGATGAAACACTACTATGGATTAACTCAGGTGTTGCTGCATTGAAAAAATATTTCGATGGTTCAGTAAAACCAAAGAATCCTAGATTAACTAACGTTCAAAAATCAATTCGTACAAACGATATTGAAAACGTAGGTTACACAGCGCGTCACCATACTTTTTTCGAAATGTTAGGTAACTTCTCAATTGGAGATTACTTTAAAAAAGAAGCAATTCATTTTGCATACGAGTTTTTATTCTCTGAGGAGTGGATTGGCTTAGATCCAAAACATATGTATGTGAGTGTGCATACAGATGATAAAGAAGCATATGATGTGTGGATCAATGATATTGGTGTAAGTCCAGATAGAATATTAAAAACTGATGATAACTTTTGGCAAATTGGAGCTGGTCCATGTGGACCAAACTCTGAAATTTTCTATGACAGAGGTGTAGAGTATGATCCTGAAAATATTGGTGAAAAACTATTCTTTGAAGATCTAGAAAATGACCGCTACATCGAAGTTTGGAATATCGTATTCTCACAATATGATGGTATCGAAGGTGGAGATAGATCTACATTCAAAGAATTACCACAAAAAAACATCGATACAGGAATGGGTTTTGAAAGACTTGTAAGTTTAGTACAAGGTGGAAAAACAAACTTTGATACAGACCTATTCTTACCAATAATACATGAAGTTGAAAAACTAACTGATGTTAAATACGAAGAAAATACAATGGCTTATAGAGTTATATCTGACCATATTAGAACTTTAACTTTCGCACTGAATGACGGAGCACTTTTCTCAAATGAGGGTAGAGGCTATGTTTTACGTAGAATACTAAGACGTGCTGTAAGATTTGGAAAAGTTTTAGGAATCGAAGATGCATTCCTATATACACTTGTTGATGTAGTAATTGATATTATGAAAGAGTTCTATCCAAACTTAGAAGACAGACCAGAAGATCTTAAGAAGTTAATTTTAAGTGAAGAAAATAGATTTACTAAAACTCTAATTGGTGGAGAAAAACTACTATTAGATGAGATTGCTAAGTTAAGTTCAAAAGTATTACCTGGAGATGTTGTATTTAAACTTTATGATACATATGGTTTCCCAATCGAACTGACACAAGAAATTGCAAGTGAAAAAGGAATCTCAGTAGATGTTGATGGCTTTAATGAAGAACTAGAGAAACAAAAAGATAGAGCAAGAAGTGCAAGACACAAAGTAGAATCAATGGGTTCACAAAACGAAGCTATCTTAAATTTCTCAACACCAAGTGAATTCTTATATAACACACTAACAGTAGAAACTAAGGTTACAGGACTTTTTGCAAATGATGGATCAGTTGATTCCTTCATCGGTGAAGGTTTAGTAGCTGTGGAGAAAACTCCATTCTATGCTGAAAGTGGTGGACAAGTTAGCGATACAGGAACCATAACAGGTGGAGTAGTTACTAATGTGTCCAAAGCAAATGCAGGACAACACTTACACCATGTTAATGTTTCTCAAGAAATTAAAGTAGGAGACACAGTTACATTAACTGTTGATGCTTACCGTAGAACATTAATTACAAAAAATCACTCTGCAGTACACTTATTGCATGCAGCATTGCATACATTTGTAGGGGCACATGTTAACCAAGCAGGATCATACAAGGATGAAGAGTACTTCAGATTTGACTTCACACACAGTGAAAAAGTTGATGATGCAACAATTGATAAAATTGAAAAACAAATTAACTTATGGATATCAGAATCTATTCCTGTTACAACAGAAGTCATGGATTTAGAATCAGCTAAGAAAACAGGAGCAATGGCACTCTTTGGTGATACTTATGGTGATAAGGTACGTGTTGTATCTATGTCAGATATATCAATTGAACTATGTGGTGGAACCCACGTTGCAACAACAGGAGAAATTGGTGTATTTAAGATTATCAGTGAAGAAAGTGTTGGCTCAGGTGTTAGACGTATTGTCGGTAAGACAAGTAATCCAGCATATTTAGAACTTGATAAATATAATCAAGAAACAAAAGACCTAAAACGTCACCTAAAAATAACATCACAAAAAACTATTAAAGAAAGAATCATTGAAATTGAAACTGAATTAGATACATTAAATGAAGCATATGCTGGATTAATGAAAGATGCATTAAGTGCAAATGTTGATACATGGTTATCAGAAGTTGTTGTAAGTAAGGAAGATTTAAAAACATTATGGCTTGTTCAAGAAGATGTAGACAAAGATATGATGGAAGACATACTTGATACATTGAAAGATAAAGTCGATATCCTAATGTTAGTGAATAAGAAAGCTTCAAGCTTGATGTTTATGGTAAGTGCAAGCGAGAATGCTGTTAAACTTGGACACAAAGCAGGAGACATAGCGAAAACTCTAGCGCTGGCTACAGGTGGTAATGGTGGAGGACGTCCAAACTTTGCACAAGCAGGTGGTAAAGATGTTTCTAAACTTAATGTCGCACACGAAGAAATTTGTGGTAAAATAAACCTATAGATAAAGGAGTGATTGTATGAGTAACGATAAATATAAACTCACAGAAACAATGGCTTATGATGCAAATGAAATCCGAAAGGAAAGAATTAATGATATTCTTCACCTTGTGGATGATGCATTAAAAGAAAGAGGTTACCAATCAGTTAATCAAATTTCCGGTTACCTTATTTCTAATGACCCGGCTTATATCTCATCTCATAAAGATGCACGAAATATAATCCAAGAAGCAGAACGTCATGAGATCATTGAAGAACTTGTGCGATTCTATTTAGCAAACAAATGAAAATCTCTAAGATAATGGGCTTAGACCTGGGTTCAGTAACCTGTGGTGTAAGTTTATCCGATGGTTTAAAAATGTTTGCCCATCCTTATGAAACACTTCGAATTGCAGAAGAAGCAAAAGAAACCCTTCAAGAACCTTTAAGAGAAATCATTGAAAAAGAAAACGTAGAGCGTATCGTTCTAGGTTTTCCTAAAATGATGAATAATGATGTTGGCATCAGAGCTCAAATCTCTGAAGAATTTAAAGTGATGCTTGAAGCGTGGTTTGGTTTAGAAGTGATTCTAATGGATGAACGATTAACAAGTAAACAAGCAACAAGACAATTAATTAGTATGGATGTATCTCGAAAGAACAGAAAGAAAGTTATTGACCAAATGGCTGCAGTACAAATTCTTCAAGCGTACTTAGACCAAAACAGATTTTAGGATGCACACGCATCCTTTTTTTGTATTTTATAAAGATTTCAATAAGTGTTTAATCTTTATCTAATTATGTTATAATTGAATTACAAATATGGAGGCAAAGCTATGCATGAAAATAAAATAATTGTTATTGATGACAATGACAAAGAAATTGAAATGGAAATTCTATTTACATTTGAAAGTGAAGAATTAGGACGTGAGTACGTATTATACTTAAATCCAGAAGATGAATCAGGTGAAGTATTTGCATCAGCGTATACTCAGGATGGCGATCTACTAGAGATTTCAGATGAAGCTGAATGGAAAATGATTGAAGAAGTATTCGAAGCATTCGTAATCAAATCTGAAGAAGAAGATGAAGACTAAGAAGCCACAATCAATTTTGAATAATATTAAAGAAAAAAAATACCCCTTAGTAGTGGCACTGATAACAGTGCTGCTGGTGGTATTTTTGTTCGTATCGTCCCTGTACAAAATGAACCTCAAGCCAGTTTCGAAAGAATCTTCAGTCTATGTACTTGAAGTCCTTGAAGGAGAAACATTCAATGGGGTTATTGAAAAATTAGCAGAAGATAATATTATCAAAAGTAAGTTTGCAAGTAAACTATATGCAAAACTATCAAATCAACAAAATATTGCAGCAGGTCGTTTCTTCTTAGATCCATCCATGAGTACTAAAGAAATAATAAAATATCTTAATGAAACATTACCAAGCCAGGATGTTGTTGTTAAATTAGATGATGGATCATGGGCTAAAGATATCGCACAAACGGTTTCAGATAATATAAATATTGAAAAAGATGCACTACTTGATGCATGGAATGATGTTGAATACATTGAAACATTAATGGAAGATTATGATTTCTTAACAAATGATATCTTTGATAATATGGAAGAGAAACATGTATTACTTGAAGGATTCTTATATCCAGATACATATCATTTTGATCTAGACAGTCCAGTAGATACTATTACTAGAAAATTACTGGATAACTTAGAAGAAAAATTAGCATCAATACAGGATGAAATTGAAGCAAGTGATTTCAATATCTATGAATTAATAACATTCTCATCCATCATTATGTATGAAGCAGCTAGTGAGTATGATCAAAAAATGGTATCAGGTGTATTTAGAAACAGACTTGATATTGATATGCCACTACAATCAAGTGTTACAGTTTGTTATACACTATATGAATTCGATGATTGGACAGAATGTGAACTCTTTAAAAACCAAGCAATCGAAAGTCCATATAATACATACATTAATAAGGGACTACCAATAGGACCGATATTAAACCCAAACATCCATGCAATTGAAAATACACTAAACTATACAGAGAATGAATACTTATTCTTTGTGGCGGATGTGTATGAAGGTGGAGATGGAACAGTGTACTATACTAAGACTTACGAAGAACATATGAAAAAAGTTAATGAATTAAGAAATAGGTAAAAATTATGAAACCAATAATAATAGGAATAGCAGGTGGAAGTGCATCTGGGAAAACATCAATTGCTAAATATTTAAAAGATAGATTCCAAAATACACAATCTGTTTATATCATAGCAATGGATGATTACTATAAAGATCAAAGTCATCTTGAGCTTGAAGAAAGATATACTGTTAACTATGATCACCCTTTTGCATTTGATATGGATTTACTTATATCAGATTTAAAGGATTTAAAAAATGGAAAGAGCATTGAAAAACCAACATATGACTTTGTATTGCACAATCGATCAGAGGTAACAGAATGTGTTAATCCATCAGATGTATTTGTAATTGAAGGGCTCATGGCTTTAGAAAATGAAGATCTTCGCAAACTACTAGATATAAAAGTGTTTGTAGATACAGATGCTGATCATAGATTTATCAGAAGATTAGTACGCGATGTTCAAAAACGTGGACGTACGATGGAACAGGTAATTGAACAATACTTAACAACAGTAAGTCCAATGCACCAACAATTTATAGAGCCATCAAAACGACATGCAGATATTATAATACCAGAGGGTGCAAAGAACCTTGTGGCTATAGATTTGCTTACAACTAAGATAAGTAGTATAATCAACTAAGACTAACGTAGGAGTGGTAATATGACAAAAGTAAATTTAAATGAAAAAATCCCAATGACCCAAGAAGGTTATGATGATCAACGCAAGGAGTTACGCCATTTTATAGATGTTGTAAGGCCAGAAGTAATTGAAGAATTAAAAGAAGCACGTGCACAAGGTGACTTATCCGAGAATGCTGATTATGATGCAGCTCGTGATAGACAAGCTTATGTTGAAGCTAAAATACGTGAATTAGAACGTTACTTAGACAATGCAGAAATTATTTCAGCATCAACAGATAACAAAACAGTTCGTTTAGGAACTACAGTAACAATTCTTGATTTAGAAATGGATGAAGAAGAAACATTTAAAATTGTTGGTTCACCAGAAGCGGATCCTGATAATGGAAAACTATCTAACGTTTCACCACTTGCTCAAGCATTACTTGAATCAAGTGTTGGAGATGAAGTTACAGTTAAAGTAACAAAACCATACAGTGTTAAAGTACTAAAAATTGCTTAATTAAATAAAAATATTTGGCATTTTTACTAAATTTCAGAAGAGACAGGATAGTTAATCTTGTCTTTTTTATTTTGTATAACATTCTTGTATAAATTTTAGGCAAAAGTCTTCTTTCTTCATACATTATAATAGGTGATTGTATGAAAAGTATTTTAGTGAAATTATCAATGTTTTTAATCATTGGAATCATAGGGTTGTTTAAATTAAAGGTACATCCTTTTATAGAAGATACACGAATGAACAATGTAATTGTTGTCTACAAAGCGAAACAGTATGATTTCGAAGTGCCATCTTATACACCTTTAAAAGATGTTTTAGGTGATATAGATTTTGACGAAGATGTTAATTTAGATGCTATTAACGAGATGCAAATATTAAAAGATGGAGATAAAATAGTAATACCACAGAAAACGGAAGAAGCATGTATTTCAATAAATCATGCATCAAACTTAGAACTTATGAAAGTTTCTGGTATTGGTCCAAAGATGGCAGAAAAAATCATTCAATATAGAGAAGATAATGGATATTTTCAAAAGATAGAAGACCTTATGGAAGTAAAAGGTGTCGGTGATAAAACTTTTGAAAAAATGAAAGCTTATATATGTATCTGATTTATGGTTTGTGGATTCTATCATTTCTTAATAATAAATATTTGATGCTTATCTTCACACTAATCTTATGTATCAGACTTTTTAGAATGTCATACTTGAAGGAATGTAGTACATGGATTATCTGTAGCATTCTTTTTTTATGTGTCCATCAAATAAAAATGCCAGACATCTTTTCAAATTATAAAGTACAGACTATCAAACCTTTTAAAGTCATCATAAGCAATGGTCTAAACAGATATGAACTTAAAGGAACACCTGAATATAAGATAGGTGATTATATTGCAGTTAGTGAGATCATTCCATTTGAAACTCAAACTCAGTATCAAAAAAGTAAAAGGGTATATGGTGAATCGAAAACAGAGAACACACATCTTGTTAAACGAAACTTTTCTATTAAAAGATTATTTTGGGAAAAGTTAAGTAAGTATAAAGAACTCTATAATTTTTTTGATAAAGAGGTTGATACGATATTTTCAGTACTATCATTACAACTTGTAGGTCTCATGAAGTTAGTACGTTTATTAAGTAAGAAGTTTGTATATGAAAGTATCCATAAATATATAGAGATATTTCTATGTTTTCTATATGGTTATATCTTCGGGTGGGGATTTGGTGTTATGCGCATTTTATTGAGGGTTTTATTAAAAGACAGACAAAAATTTATCCCAGTTTTGTTAATCATTTACCCTTATAGTTTTTATGATATATCTTTTAATCTTGTCTTTTTACCTTATATCATTAAACATTTTAGTCCGATATTCTGTGATGTGAATGAACGTGTACTGAGAATGTTTTTCTTATTACGATTACTTGGGAAAATACATATATTAGAAATGATATTTTATCCCTTGTTAGGATACTATGCAGGTATGATTTTATTAAGTTCATTTTTCTTACAGTTTAAATCGGCATCATTCTTATTGAACATAGGCATGAGTATTTTAAGTGTCAATCGATTACTGATAGTAGGGGCACCCGCATTAATATGGATTATTATCTATGTAACGAAGGATATTAAAAAGCAAATTATTAACTTTAGTTTGATGCTTTTGTTCATTTGTTATTTTCCATATACTAGAATCAATATGATTAATGTTTATCAAGGAGATGCAACGCTTATCTCACTTGGTTTCAACAGTCTTAATATTCTAGTAGATACAGGACGTAAAAGTGCATATCCAACTCTTAAAAAAAGTCTATATAAAGAAGGCGTTAAGAAATTAGACTATCTTGTTATTACACATGATGACTTAGATCATTCTGAAAATAAAGAACAATTAATCAAGGATTTTAATGTGAAATATGTTATTGAAAGAAAGGATGAAATGATACCTTTTATGACACAACTTTTAAGTGAAGTGACATATGAGGATGCAAATGAAAACAGTCTTATCTTACTTTTTAAAGAAAAGAATTTGTCGTTTTTAATAACAGGTGATGCAGGTGTAGATCAAGAAAAAGAACTTGTAAGAGAAAATCCGAATCTTGATATTAATATATTAAAGTTGGGGCATCATGGTTCAAAAACAAGTACATCAGAGATGCTGATAGAAAATATCAAACCGAAGTTGGCATTGATTAGCAGTGATCCAAGAATATACAATCATCCTCATCCTGAAGTCATGAAAAGACTTCAAAGATATCGTATTCCAAGTATGCAAACCAGCATTGAAGGTGATATAAGGATACTAATCTTACCTTTTCTAAATATAGTTGTGTCAGAGGCGGGTGGTTTTGGTATAATGAAGTAGGTGATACTGTGATACATATTTTATATAGTAAAGATCGATACCTTGTTTTAGACAAAACAAAGGAATTGGTTAACAAAATTATTAAAGAAAAAAGTAAAGTTGAACGACTAGATTTTTTTGCAACAGACAACGACTTCAGTTTTGGGCATGTTGTTGAAGCAGTAAATACTGTTTCATTATTTCAAACTCCAAGAGTTGTATTTTTTTATGTGGAACATGAAAAAGATATAAATAAAATTGATGTTGATAGTTTAATAGAACTTGTAGTGAATCCTGGAACAGTTGATTTGATATTAGCCTTTCCAAAGAAACTAACGCAATTCAAAAAACTACATGCAGCGCTAAGAAAACATGCAGATGAACATGTCTTTACAAAAAGTTCTGATGTTAATTATTCAAGTAAACTTAATGCTGGACTAAAAAGATATAATGTTTCAATGAATGAAGGTGCTAAAAGAATCTTTTTAGATAAGATGGGTGAAGACCAATCAAGATTTGATACAGAACTTGAAAAACTTGCTTTACTGGAAGTTTATATAGATGAAGATGTTGTTAATAGAATGATAACACAAGGTTTAGAAACAGATATATTTTCTCTAGGTAATGCTCTTTTAGATAAAAACAGAGATAAAGCATTTGAAATATATCATTCACTTTTAAATCAAAAAAATGATCCTTTAAATCTTGCACCACTTGTAGCGTCAACATTAAGAACAATTTATCAAGTTGAAACTTTAGCATCACGTGGTTATTCAAGTGATGGGATTCAAAATATGTTGAAGATATCAAAAGGACAAGCATGGTTTGTTAGAAACAAACAAATGGGGAAGGTTAAGAACATACTACCTATCCTAAATGAGCTTTGTAAGTTGGAGCAACAAGCAAAGCTTGGTGAAATAGATAGGTTCGTAGCCTTTGAATTGTTTATGCTAAATGTTATGAAATAAAAAAATCCTGTTTTATCAGGATTTTGTCATTCTATGCACTCATTGCATTGTATGCTTTTGTAAGTGAAGACTTTTGTCTGCTTACGTAATTCTTATTGTGAGCATTTTTAGTTATTGAGCGATCTAATAGGCTAATTGTAGTATTGAGAAGTGTTAAAGCTTCTTCTTTGTTGTTCTCATCTATTGCATTGTGGAACTTCTTTAGGGAAGTTTTTAGTTTTTTTCTTACAACATTATTACTTGCTCTTGCTTTCGCTGTTTTCCTAATTTGCTTTTCTCTAGATTTGATTACTGCCATCTTATGACCTCCTTGTATTAATATTGTAGCAAATGAAAGCGCTACAAGCAACGTGTATGTGGAATTTGATGCGTATCATGGTATAATAACCTACAGGAAGTGATGTAATGAATATAGTATTTATGGGAACAACTTATTTCTCAAATGTAGTCTTAAATCAGTTATTAGAAGATGGTTTTAACGTGGTTGGTGTTGTAACACAACCTGATCGTCCTTTTGGCCGTAAAAAAGAGTTGAAGGCACCTTTAACAAAAGAACTTGCCATACAACATCAAATACCAGTATTACAACCAGAAAGTATAAAAAATAGTATAGATGAAGTATTAGCATTGAAACCAGATTGTATTGTTACATGTGCATATGGACAAATAGTACCAAAAGGCATCTTGGATTATCCAAAATATAAAAGTCTAAATGTTCATGCATCTTTACTCCCTAAACATAGAGGAGGGGCACCGATTCATAAATCTATCATTGCAGGAGACACGGAAACAGGTGTTACTTTAATGTTTATGGATGTAGGAATGGATTCAGGAGACATGCTTGCAAAAGAAAAAGTAAGTATAGAAAAAGATGATACCTTTGGAGATGTTGAAGCAAAACTAATGGAAGCATCAAAAATATTAATACATAAGTATCTTCCGCTTTACTTAGATGGTAAAATAGAAGCAGAGAAACAAAATAAAGATGACGTTACATATGCATATGCTATAAAACGTGAAGAAGAATTTGTTTCTTTTAAACAAGATGCAGATATCGTATACAATCACATTAGAGGATTGATACCTTGGCCAACATCTTATGGTGTATTGGATGGTCTTAATATTAAGATACATGGTGCAAAGAAATTAGATGAAATCCACAATCACGCATTGGGGACGATAGTAGATATAAATACAGATGGGGTCCTGGTCGCAGTTGAAAATGGTTATATACTATTAACTTCAGTTCAACCAGCAGGAAAGCCTAAAATGAGTAACCAAGATATTGTAAATGGTTATAAGACATTATGGAAAGGTAAAGTATTTGAATGACTAATAAATCATATGGAAGTAAAAAAACACAGACTGTTGTCTTGATGGCATTATATGCAGCGCTTGTAGCGACTGTTACACTATTTACATCAGTACATTATTCTGCAGGTGGTTATTTTAACTTAGGTGACATTGTTGTTATGTTATTGGGAGCACTTGTTCCAGTACAACAAGCATTGGTCGCAGTAAGTATTGGGAGTATGGTTGCAGATATATTAGCAGGAGCGATACATTATTCAGTGTTTACTGGTATAATTAAAGCCGGAATGGTGCTATGTATTTATATGTTCAGAAAAACACTGACAAAGAAAACTTACTTTATACCCTTTATATTAGGATCACTTATCATGTTGGTAGGTTATGGTCTTGTTGATGGGTTTATACTTGGGGGTTATAGCTTTGTAGTTTCTGTGAGTTTAAACTCAGTACAGGCATTGGTGGGGGCTGTTGTTACAACGATTATTTACCCACATACTAAGAAATTATATACATATTTAAAAGGATGATAAGATGAAAGAAAATAACATAAGGAACTTTTCTATAATAGCACATATCGACCATGGTAAAAGTACCTTGGCAGATAGGTTGCTTGAATCAACACAAACTGTAAGTCAAAGAGACATGCAAACACAAGTGTTAGATTCACTTGATTTAGAAAGAGAGCGCGGTATTACAATTAAACTGAATGCTGTGCAATTAAAATATAAACATACAGATGGTGAAGACTATGTCTTTCACTTAATAGATACTCCGGGTCACGTTGACTTTACCTATGAAGTATCACGATCACTAGCAGCTTGTGAAGGTGCTATTTTGGTTGTAGATGCAACACAGGGGATTGAAGCACAAACATTAGCAAATGCTTATCTTGCAATTGATAATGATCTTGAAATTATGGTTGTTATTAATAAGATTGACTTACCATCTGCTGATCCAGATCGTGTTAAAAAAGAGATTGAAGATGTATTGGGGATTGATGCTTCAAATGCACCACTTATCAGTGCTAAAACAGGATTAAATATTGATCAAGTACTTAAAGGTATTGTTGAACAATTACCGCCACCAACAGGTGATAATGAAGCTCCATTAAAGGCTTTAATATTTGACTCAATTTATGACTCATACCGTGGTGTAATAGCTTATGTACGTATTAAAGAGGGTGAAGTAAAGCCTAAAGATACAATAAGATTTATGAACACAGGTGCTGAGTTTGAAGTATTAGAAGTAGGAATTAGAAATCCAAATGAAACCCAAACTGATAAGTTAAGTGCTGGAGATGTAGGTTGGATATCTGCAAGTATTAAATCAATTAATGAAGTGCACGTAGGGGATACGATTACTCTGGCAAATAATCCAGCTGCTGAACCACTTGATGGTTACCGACAATTAAATCCAATGGTATATTGTGGACTGTATCCAATTGATAACTCACGTTATACAGATTTAAGAGAAGCACTTGAAAAGATGGCACTAAACGATGCATCTTTAACATTTGAACCTGAAACATCACAAGCACTAGGATTTGGTTTTAGAACCGGATTCTTAGGACTCTTACATATGGATGTTGTACAAGAAAGATTAGAAAGAGAATTCGACTTTGATCTTATTGCAACAGCACCCTCAGTTGTATTTAATGTATACAAAACAAATGGTGAAATGGTTAAAATAGATAACCCGGCTAAAATGCCAGAACCTAACTATATTGATCGTATTGAAGAACCTTATGTAGAAGCTACAATACTTGTACCAAATGAATTTGTTGGACCTGTAATGGAGTTATGTCAATTAAAACGAGGTGTATATGTAGATATGCAAGTGATTGATGAATCACGTATGAATATTGTATATCACTTACCACTTGTTGAAATTGTATTTGATTTCTTTGATAAATTAAAATCAGCAACAAGAGGATATGCATCATTTGACTATGAATTTAAAGAATATAGAGAATCTAAACTTGTTAAGATGGATATCTTACTAAACTCAGAAGTAGTTGATGCATTGTCTGTAATTGTTCATGCTGATTTTGCATACAATAGAGGTAATGCAATTACAAGACGTCTAAGAGATATTATTCCAAGACAACAATTTGAAGTGCCAGTTCAAGCTGCAATTAACCATAAGATAATTGCAAGAACAAACATTAAAGCAGTACGTAAAAACGTTATTGCTAAATGTTATGGTGGAGATATTACACGTAAGAAAAAGCTCTTAGAGAAACAAAAGAAGGGTAAGAAACGTATGAAGGCTGTCGGAAGTGTAGAGATACCTCAAGAAGCATTCATGAGTGTTCTATCAATGGATGATGATTAACATCATAAGTAAAATAGAGAAGATGCGAAACCACTTTGGATGGGATAAAACCGATTCAAAGGAGTTTTTGGTGGATGCACTTCTTGAAGAAATTAATGAACTTAAAGAAGCTTTATCCCAGGATGAAGCTTCTTTTAAAAGTGAAGTAGCAGATGTCTTAATGTATGCAATCACCATATGTATAGAAGAAGGTTATGATATTGAAACAATAATTTCAAATAAGATAGATGAGGTGATGCAGCGTGAATACTAAAGTATTATATATACATGTTCCTTTTAGTGAGCATATCGCTTCAAAGCTTGATCAAAAGCAATCTAACAAGGTCTATGCGCACGATTCAAGCCTTATTAGACAGTATATAAAGGAAATAGAAGATATACCTGTCAAACTCGATACTGTCTACATAGGCGGTGCAACACCCCATAGACTGGATCATAAACTTCTAAGAAATCTATTTGAGGTACTATCATCCAAACTTAGTGATAACTATGAACTTTCAATGGAAATCAATCCAAGATATATTGATGAAGAAACAATTGGCTTACTCAGTAGACAAGGTATCAACAGAGTCTGTCTTTCTATTCAGCAAGAAGAAGACAATCCATTCACGGATATTTCTAAACTATATGATTTTAAAGACACAGTATCTCTATTACATAAATATGGTATCTTCAATATATCCTTTGATATATTGTTTGGTCTTCCAAATCAAACATTAAAAATGTTTGAAGATACCCTTCAAAACTTATGTAATCTAGATCCAAAACATATTACATTGTATGAATATGAATCGGATGATGATTCATATAATGAAAGTGCATATGACCAATATATAAGTGCTTGTACAATCTTAGAGAATCATGGTTTTAATCAATACGAAGTATCAAGTTTTTCAAAAGAAGGTTTTGTAAGTCGCTATAATTTATCAAATTATAAGTATGAAGATACCTATGGAATTGGTCCCGATGCATCCTATAAATTAGATCATTTTAGATATATCAATACTAACGATATAGAGAACTATTTAAAGGGGCAAAGACTAAGTGAAACAATAGAATTAGATAGTAAAACTGAAATATCAGAATACATATTTATGAACCTACATTTAAAAGAAGGTTTGATGTTTAAAGAATTTACTAAAAAACATAAAATAGATGACTTAGAGATATTTAAAGAAGAAATACAAAGTTCAATAGAAGAAGACTTACTAGTACAAGATGGAACAGGTCTTAGAGCAAGTCCATATGGATTTAAAAATATCAATGACTTACTCATGTACTTTATTGATTGAAAGGAATCATATGATAAGAATATCAAGCGTTGAAAATATAGATTCAAAAGAGAAAATTGTAAGGTCAATACTTAAAGATTTACCCGAATACTTTGGTATTGAAGAAAATATAAAGGACTATACTGATAATGCAAAAGGATATCCATTATGGGTTGCCTTTGATGGTGCACTTGCAGTAGGTTTTATCAGTTTAAAAAAGACCAGTGAGTTTACAGCTGAAATATATTGCATGGGAATAAAAGAAGAATATCATGGTAAAAATATTGGTACAAAGCTTTACCAGGCATTTAATGCATACACAAAAAGTAAGTATCTTTATGAACAAGTTAAAACTGTAGCATTTGGAAGATACGATAACTACGATAAAACAGTAAGATTTTATAAGAAAATGGGTTTTAAAGAGTTAGAAGTATTTCCTTATTTATGGGATGCACATAACCCATGTCTTATCATGATAAAAAATGTATAATAGTATAGAAGATTAGAAGGTGTAAACATGAATGATTTATTACAATGGTTTAATGACCATCCAACAGCAACATGGTTTATAAAAACATCCCTGTATATAGGGATTGTGCTTGTTGCTGTTTATTTTTCTAGAAGGTTTATTTCTAGATTATTGAATACAGAAGGTAAGGATGAAAAAAAGAAAACAGTATTTCCAATATTTAGACAAATATTAAATGCACTTGTTTACTTTTTTGCATTTTGTATTATTTTAGAAATATTTGGCGTATCTACAACACCTGTATGGACAGTTGTATCGGCAATGTCCGTAGCTGTAGGGTTTGGTGCTCAACAAGTATTTAAAGATATCTTTAGTGGTATGTTGATGCTTGTAGAGGGGCAATATGTAGTAGGTGATACGATTGAAATTAATGGAACTACAGGAGAAGTGGAAAGTATTAATCTTAGAACTACAATCCTTAGAGACTGGATTGATGGTTCGGTTCATATAATATCCAATGGTGAAATACGAACAGTAACAAACTTATCTAAAAATTATATGATAGCAATTGTAGATTTACCGATTGCTTATGAATTAGAGTTAGATCCTACAATTAAAGTTATTAAAGACTTGGCAGATAAATTTCCGAGTAATGAAAATCTATTGGAGCCTATATCAGTCTTAGGTGTAAAAGAATTTGATTTACGTAACCTTGTAGTAAGGGTAACTGTTAAAACACGTTCTGGAGAAAACTGGGGTGTTGAACGCGAACTTAGAAGATACTTTAAAAATGAACTAGAGAAACATGACATCTATTTACCCCATGTAGCAATTCAAATGAAATCTCCTGCAGAGCTTATCAATGACTCCAATTAGAATGTTTACGATACTCTTATGTTCATCAAACTGTCTTAGTTTTATATTGATGTATGTAGATAAAGGTAAAGCAATTAGAAACAAAAGACGTATTCCAGAAAAAACATTTGTAGTATTAGCACTCTTTGGTGGTGGTTTAGGGATTATTTTATCGGGACTATTATTTAGACACAAAACATCTAAAGCTAGTTTCATCTTGAAAATCACACTAGCAATCTTATTGAATATCCTATTGATAGGAATTCTAGTAAAGTATACAGAATTTGGAGAAACTATAAAAGACTACTTAATGAAGATAATATAGTAAAAAAAACACCTACGAGAAATCCTTTTGGAATTCATCATAGGTGTTTTTCTATGTTCAGATCTTATGTTAGTGTATAAAAAAAGTGAATTATCGTAGCTAATAGTACAATAATTCACTTTATGTTTACTTATAATTAATTGTCATCTGCATCTAGTGCTGATGAAGTAGTTGGGTCATTGTACATATCAACATTGAATGTACCATCCCATTTATCAATAACAATTGCTGATAGCATAGCACCTGTAACGTTCAGTGCAGTACGTCCCATATCAATAATTGGGTCAACACCAAAGATTGCTCCGATGTGTGACATTGCTGCTCCAAGTCCTAAACCATTTAATGTAACAGTTGCTGCAACTGTTGAAGTTCCAGGAACTCCAGCAATACCAATTGAACCAATTGTAACAACAAGTACAACCATGAAGTAGAATGCGATATTCATTTCAACACCCACTGCTGCTGCAACAAGTGTTCCAAGCATTGCAGGGAATACACCCGCACATCCATTCATACCAATTGAAGTACCCAATGTAGCAACAAAGTTTGCTGTTTGTCCAGATACTCCTAATTCATCATTTAATGTTTTAAGTGTATATGGAAGTGTTCCAACACTTGATCTTGATGAGAAAGCGAACATAATTGTTGTTGCTGATTTTTTGTAGAATGTAACTGGATTTAATCCAAGTGCTAGTAAGATTACAACATAAACTAACATCATAATAATAACACCTGCATATAATGCAACAATAAATCCTAAGACACTTTTAATCGCGTCAATTCCGTTTGATACAATAGCATTAGCAACTAAAGCTACGATACCATAAGGCATCAATTTAATAACATTAATTAATACTGAGTTAATTGTAACACGTAGTGAATCTAGAAGATTTACAAGAGGTGCAACATCATCTGGTTTCTTAACTTTTAAGAATCTGATTGCACTTGCAATCATTGCCCCAATAATTACAACTGATACAACACTTGAGTTGTTAGACATAACACTTAAGATGTTGTTAGGTACAAGTTGTAAGAAGAATTCAGGGAAACTTTGTGTAGCAATTGAAGCCATACGATCAATACTTGATTCACTCAATCCACCTACAAAGTTTGAACCTTGTAATTTAAAGAGTTTAACAACCATAATACCTACTAAAGCAGAAATTGAAGTTGTTCCAAGTAATACAGTAAATGTTTTACCAGTTAGTGTTTTAATTCTGTCACCTTCAACATCTACAACTACTTTAATTATAGATAAGAATACAACAGGTACTGCCATCAGTTGTACAAGTTTAACAAAACCTGAACCAACCAGTGCATACCAAACGGATATTTCCTTACGAGCAAATTCTGTGTATATTTCACTGCTTGATCCAAGTAAATCTATTGCAAGTCCAATAACTAGTCCAATTGCAAGAGCAATTAGCATTCTGTTTGAGAAACTTACCTTACGTTTGTTTAATTGTCTTAGTAAGACAATTGAGACTACCAGTGCAGCAATTGCTGCCAGAGTAATCACATTACTTACTTTTAAAAATTGTGTAAAAAATGGTGATGTTAACATATTCATTCTCCTTTTATATATTTTCTATCGTTTTGCTGTATTTGCAGCCACATTCAATGCTTCCCATGTTGAAGCGAAAGGTGGAGCATAAGCATAATCTATAAATCCAATTTCTTCAGTAGTAAGTCCAGCATAGATTGCTGTTGTTAATCCAGTAGCTCTTAGTACTGTTTCATTTCTACCAAAGAGTTGTGCTCCATAGAGTACAAGCGTTTCTGCATCAAATACAAGTTTAATCATAATATTCTCTTGTGCTACATCTGTGTAGTAGTTAGAGTGATTGCTTGTATGTACGAGAGTAGTTTTGATATTAAGTCCAAGTGATAAAGCTTCTTTTTCAGTTAATCCTGTACTTGCAGCTTCATATTCGCCAACTTTTATTGAACTTGATCCAAGTGCACCTATAAATGGTAGCCAATCTTTTTGGTCACTTACAATATTTGTACCAATCAAACGACCCATCTTATTTGCATAAGTTGCAAGTGGAATATATTTAGTACCTGCAAGTCTGTGTTCAACAGTACTACAGTCTCCTGCAGCAAAGACATCATCAACAGATGTTTTACCGTATTTGTCTGTAATAATTGCACCGTTTGGTAGCATATCTAATTGATCTTTAACAAAAGCTGTATTGGGTCTAAATCCAACTGAAACAATTACAGCATCTGCTTTTAAGGTTTGCTTATCAGTTGTAACAGAAACTACTTTACCATTTTCAGTATTGAAAGTTTCTGCACGTTCACCTAAATGAACATTAACTTTTGTTTCTTCTAAAGCAAATTTTAATTTGTCCGTAAATTCTGTATCAAATGGTCCGCTCATAATACTATCTAAAGCTTCAACCACATGTACTGTTTTACCAAGGTGTGCAAGTTGCTCAGCTACTTCAACACCGATAAATCCTCCACCAATAATAACAATGTCATTATATGTAGATAAGTTATCTTTAAGTTTGTTAACAATATAAGGTTTAGTTATTGTATATACATTTTCTGAATCAATACCCGGAATTGGGGGAGTGATTGCAGAAGCACCTGTTGCGATCATTAAACGATCATATTTCTTTTCAACTGTTAAGTCTTTTTTAATATCATAGGTACTTAATGACTTTGTATCAAAGTCAACAGACTTTACTACATGTCCTAATAAAAGGTTAACACCTGAGTCCATCATTTGTTGTGGTGTTCTTGCGTACATTTCGTTTTCATCATCGAATTGTCCACCAATATAATAAGGAAGTCCACATGCCCCAAAGGAAACATACTCTTCTTTTTCAATAACAGTAATCTTAGCATCTCTGTTAGTACGCGAAGCTTTAGCAGCAACACTCATACCAGCAGCAATACCACCAATGATTAGTATTTCCATAATAATCTCTCCTTTCATTCATTTTATTTACATTTAAACCTAGACTCATACTAATACTATGACTTTTTCTTGTCAACATATGTAACTAAATGATCAAAGGTTTACCTGTATATATAGTATAGCAAACGTGTCAAGTTTATGGGTAAATATACATATATATTACTAAAACGAATTAATTTATGTGAATTGAACTTAAGCTGGTATAATAGATCTAATTTAAGTGGAGGGTCATATATGTATCTAGACAAACAAACTGAGCAAACAAATACGTATTTTATTTCTAATAATAAAAATACCAACACCATCGTATTAAAAGAATTGCAGAAGCAATTATTAGCTTGTAGTTCCTTTTCACTAAGTGTTGCCTTTATTACTTTGAGTGGAATCTCAATGATTCTACAACAATTAAAAGAGTTAAAAGAAAAAGATGTTAAGGGGCGTATTCTAACATCAACATATCAAATGTTTAATCACCCGGATGTTTACAGAAGGTTGTTAAGGTTTTCTAATGTTGAAGTTCGTATTTATTCTCAGGAAGTCCATCATACAAAGGGCTATATCTTTAATAAGGAAGATAAAAGTACTGTTATTGTTGGGAGTTCTAATCTGACAGAGTCCGCTTTAAAGGTGAATAGAGAATGGAACTTAAAGATTGAGAATGCAGAAACGTCAGAGATGACTCATCTTCTACTTAGTGAATACGAGGAGATGTGGGATAAGGCACAAATACTAGATGAAGCTTGGATTGATGCTTACTCATTACAGTATCTTGAATCACAAGTATTAAGGCAATCATTTAAAAATCCAGTTCTTCAAGAAAAGCATATCGTCCCCAACATCATGCAGGAAACTGCTTTGAGAAATCTTGATAAGTTAAGAAAAGATGGTGAAAACAAAGCACTACTTATCTCGGCAACTGGAACAGGAAAGACATATCTAGCAGCTTTTGATGTTAAAAATGCTGCGCCAAAAAGAGTATTGTTTGTAATACATAGAGAACAGATTGCGCGCGATGCTATGCAAACATTCAAAAAAGTGTTGCCTCATATGAGTATGGGTTTTCTATCGGGAACTAAAAAGGATATAAATGCTGATGCAGTATTTACAACAATCCAATCTATGTCATTAGATAGTAATTTGCATCAATTTTCAAAAGAACATTTTGATTATATAATTTACGATGAGGCGCATAGAACAGGAGCTTCGTCGTATCTTAAGGTAATGGATTACTTTAAAGCTAAATTTACTTTGGGTATGAGTGCAACACCTGAAAGAACAGATGACTTTAATACATTTGAATTATTTGATTATAATATTGCCTATGAAATAAGACTTCAAGGTGCATTAGAAGAAGAGATGTTAACTCCATTTCATTACTTTGGAATTAGTGATGTCACAATAGACAATGAACTTATTGAAGATAAAAGTAAGATTTCCAATCTTTTAAGTGTGCATCGTGTTGATAGAATTGTTGAGGCGATGGATTATTATGGTCACAGTGGGGTGCGTGTTAAGGGTCTTATTTTTTGTAGTCGTACCGAAGAGGCGCTGGCACTTTCTGAGAAACTCAATGAACACGGTTTAAGGACAATAGCCCTTACTGGATCTAACTCTCAAGATGAGCGTGAAGATGCTGTCAGAAGGCTCTCTAAAGATGATGGTGACTTAGACTATATACTAACGGTTGATATATTCAATGAGGGAATTGATATTCCAGAAGTGAATCAGGTAGTTATGTTAAGACCCACTGAATCAGCAATCGTATTTGTTCAGCAATTAGGACGCGGTTTAAGAAAGACTAAAAATAAAGAATTTGTTATCGTAATTGATTTTATCGGAAATTACAAAAATAACTTTATGATTCCGATTGCCTTATCAGGTGATAAGAGTATGAGTCCTAATAATCTTAGAAAATATATTATGTCAGGAAACTCTTTTATTCCTAAAGCATCAACAATTGAATTTGATGCAATCGCAAAAGAAAGAATTTATGAATCAATAGACAAGAGTTCTTTTACTAGTTTCTCATATCTTAAGAAAGCCTACTTTGAATTAAAATACAAACTTGGACATATTCCAAAACTGACAGAGTTTTTGGAATATGGTGCACTTGATCCCCAGGTAATATTTAGTCATGCTCGTTTTTCAAATTATCATAAATTTCTAAAAGTTGTGGATAAATCTTATAGTGTTGAACTATCTGAAGTTGAAGACCAAATCTTATCTTATATTTCAAAAGAGTTTTCAAGTGGAAAAAGATTAATTGAAAT
>JAAYGI010000038.1 GCA_012727815.1 Erysipelothrix sp. | reverse complement strand
TGGTAAGTACTTTACCCGTTTTGCAGCTGGATCAGTTTTAGTAGCATTGCCAATTACGATCTTATTTATCTATATGCAAAAATACTATGTGTCAGGTGTTACAGGTGGTTCAGTAAAAGGATGATGAAGCGATTTCTAACCTTACTAACAGCACTCTTAATACTGAGTGCTTGTACCCAAAACGATACATATGTTAAACCGGAAGTTAACTCAGTTTACTATGAAATCTTTGTAGGTTCGTTTTATGATAGCGATGAAGATGGTATGGGGGATTTAGAAGGTGTACGTCAAAAGTTAGATTATATACAATATGATCTCGGAGCTACAGGTATATGGCTAATGCCTATCAGTCCATCACCTACATATCATAAATATGATGTCATGGATTATAAGGGTATTGATAGTGCCTATGGTAGCATGGAAGATTTTGAAAATTTAGTAGAAGATATGAATGAAAGAGGGATGGACTTAATCCTGGATTTAGTTTTAAATCATAGTTCAGAAGAGCACCCTTGGTTTAAAGAAGCAGTAGCTGCAAAAAAAAGTGATACATGCGAAGCTGTAGCATCTTGTGATTACTACAACTTCAGCAATACATATCAAAAAGGATATCATAAAATTCAAGACAACTTATATTATGAAGGTGGATTTTGGAGTGGTATGCCGGATCTTAACTTAGACAATGAATCCCTTAAAGAGATTCTATTGGATAGTGCAAAATTTTGGTTAGATAAAGGTGTTAAAGGATTCAGATTGGATGCAACAACACACTTCTTTGATAACCAACATGAAGCAAATGTTGAGTTTTTAAAGTGGTTTAATGATTCAGTAAAATCATATAAACCTGATACTTATATTGTAGCTGAAGCATGGAGTCATGAAGGTTTAGTTCAAGATATGTATCGAAGTGGTGTTGATAGTTTCTTTAATTTCAAATTATCTCAAGATTCAGGTTCAATTGTTAAAAGTATAAAAACCGCTCAAGGCTATAAACTTGCACAAACAGTAGAAGCTTATAACGATAAATTGAAAGTAAATAACCCCAATGCTTTGGATGCACCCTTCTTATCCAATCATGACAATAACAGAAGCGCAGGCTATCTAGTTGATATAGAAGATCAAAAGTTAGCAGCAAGTATTTATCTACTACTACCAGGACATCCATTTATTTATTACGGTGAAGAAATAGGACTACGTGGTAGTGGTATAGATGAAAATAAAAGACTGCCCATGATTTGGGATAAGAAAGATGACACAGGTTTAACAAAAGGACCTGTTGATGCAAACTATAAAGGCAAACAAGAAGAGAGTGTAAAGGAAGCTTTGAAAGATAAGAATTCCTTGCTGAATCACTATAAAAAAGTAATAGCAATAAGAAATGCTTATCCCCAGTTAACACAAGGAGAGTTCCAAAGTGTTGATTTAAATAATGATGCAATTTATGCATCTTTATCGGACGATATACTAAAAATCCATAACCTATCTGATACGAATCAAATATTTCAAGTAGAATATGATAAAATAGTATCCATAAATGGTAAATACATTAAAAAGGATAAAAAGATAGAGTTGGGTCCTAAAGGGACGATTCTTATAGAAAAAAGGAGATAGATTATGGCGAATATGGTTGACGTTGCAACACGTGCAGGGGTTAGTGTATCCACAGTATCAAAAGTTTTAAACAATTATGCGAATGTAAGTACAGATGTTAAGGAAAGAGTACACGAAGCAGTTGAGGCACTTAATTATGTTCCCAATGCAGTAGCATCAGCCCTTTCATCAAAAAACAAAAAACGTGTAGCGGTTGTTGTTTTTGTTAATAATGAGAAACAAGCAATTGATGAGATTAATATGCAATATCTATTCGGAAGTTCAAGCCAAGCTAAGGTAGAAAAATTAGAAATTATTACAGTGTTTTCTAATATATTTTCAGACTTTAGTAAAGTAGAACTTATTCAATATTTTAAATCATTAAGTATATCAGGCATGGTAGTCTATGGATTACATAAAGAGCAAGAAGTCTTTAATGAAATGGTATTAGAAGAGCATTTTAAAACCGTCTTGGTTGATGTTCCAATTGTAGGAGATATGACATCCTACGTTATGGTTGACCACCAAGAAGCACAAAAAGAACTTACAATTAAAATGATTAAAGATCACAGTACAGATGTAAAATCTATTCTATACCTAGCAGGTAGAAGAGATGGTTTTGTTACGGACTTACGACTACAAGGTGTCGTTGATGCTTGTGATGAAATGGGTGTAAAACTCAATGCACAGTACGCAAACTTTAGTGAAAGAAAAGCAATAGAATTAACAAAAGAACACGCATTTGATGCAGACATCGTAGTATGTGCATCAGATTTAATGGCAATAGGTGCTATATCTGCTTTAAAAGATATGGATATTTTTAGACCTGTATGTGGGTATGATGGGATAAAACTATTAGGTTATGTTAGATACCATATCCAAACAGTTAAACAAGACTTCTATGATATTGCGCTTCAAGCAATTATAGAAGTACATCGTCTACTCCAAGATAATAAAGGTCAAGCAATAATAATTGATTATGAAATAACAAGAATCAACTATGAGGATGTTATTTATTAAAATATACAAGGAGGACTTATGAAAAAAGGACTATTAGAATATACAAATAATGATCTTGAAAATGCTTCGGTTGAAACAGTATATAATGCTGTATTAAAATTAACTCAAAATAAGATAAAAGAAACACCACATGTTAGTGGAGAACGTAAAGTTTATTATATGTCAGCAGAGTTTCTTATTGGAAAACTCTTAACAAATAATTTAATGAACTTAGGAATATATGATGAAGTAAAAGATATTTTAGCAAGTCATGGTCGTAGTATCAGTGAGATTGAAGATTTTGATCCAGAACCTTCTTTAGGTAATGGTGGATTGGGACGTCTTGCAGCATGCTTCTTAGACTCGATAGCAACACTGGGAATTAACGGTGAAGGTTTAGGACTAAGTTATCATTATGGATTATTTAAACAAGTCTTTAAAGATCACCAACAAACAGAAGAAAAAGATGTTTGGCTTGATAAACCAAGTTGGTTAAGACCAACAGAACATACTTACCCAGTAACAATTGGTGATACAAAATTACAATCTAGAATGTATGAAATTGATGTATTAGGATATAACAAAGAAAAAACAACCTTAAGACTTTTTGACTTAGAATCATTAGATGAAAAATTGGTAGAAAAAGGAATCGAGTTTGATCAAGAAGCAATTGATAAAAACCTAACACTTTTCTTATACCCAGATGACTCTACAGAAAAAGGTTTAAGACTACGTTTTGCACAACAATACTTTATGGTTGAAAGTGGAATTCAATATATTATTGAAACACATAAAGAACATTTAGATGAACTTGATAAACATATTGTAATTCAAATTAATGATACTCACCCAGCAATGGCAGTATTACTCTTAATTAAGAAACTCTTAGAACATGATATCTCCTTTGAAAAAGCAGTATCAATTGTGTCTTCAGTCTTTGCTTATACAAACCACACAATCCTAGCAGAAGCTTTAGAGAAGTGGCCACTGGCATATTTTGAAGCAGTAGATAGTGAGATGCTATCTATTCTAATGAAACTTGATGAAGTAGTTAAAAAGAGATCAACAAATCCTAATGTACAACTGATTGATAAAGATAATCTTGTACATATGGCAGCCTTATCAATTCACTTTAGTTTCTCAGTAAACGGTGTTGCTGCTTTACATACTGATATTTTAGTTAATTCAGAACTTAAAGACTATGCGGATATGTATCCAGGTAAATTTAATAATAAGACAAATGGAATCACATTCAGAAGATGGCTACAATTTTCTAATCCAAGTTTGAGTCAATATATCGAAGATAAGATTGGTGATGGATTTAAAAAGGATGCAACTGAACTTGTGAAACTAGAAAGTTTTATTAATGATGAAACAGTATTACATGACATTATGGATATAAAACAAGCACAAAAAGAAAGATTAAAAGACTTCTTATTGCTAAGTGACAATGTATCATTAGATACTAATTCAATACTAGATATCCAAATCAAAAGATTACATGAATATAAGCGTCAGCAATTAAACTTACTTTATATCATTTATATGGTACAAAAAATAGAAAAAGGTTATAAGCCAAAGCGTCCAGTTACATTTATATTTGGATCAAAGGCAGCACCTGCCTATACAATTGCAAAGGATATAATCCATGCGCTGCTAACACTTTCTACAATTATTGAGAAAGATGCACTTTTAAGTCAGTACATACATATTATTTTTGTAGAAAACTATAATGTTACAAAGGCAGAATACTTAATTCCAGCGTGTGACGTTAGTGAACAAATATCTTTAGCTTCTAAAGAAGCAAGTGGTACAGGTAATATGAAATTAATGCTAAATGGTGCCATAACACTTGGAACACTAGATGGTGCAAATGTTGAGATAAAAGACCATGTTGGCGATGACAATATTTATATCTTTGGGGAAGATAGTGATACAATCATTACACATTATGAAAATGCTGATTATGTATCAAGAGATTACTACAATAGTATTCCAGAACTTAAAGATGCTGTAGACTACTTAGTTTCTGAAACAATGTTAGCTGAAGGAAACAAAGTCAATTTAGAAAGACTTTACAATGAACTATTAAACAAAGACTGGTTTATGACTTTTATTGATTTTGAAGATTATGTAAAAGTTAAAGACCAAATGTTTGAAGATTACGAAGACAAACTAAAATGGGCGAAAATGAGTCTTATGAATATTGCTAATGCAGGATTCTTCTCATCAGATCGAACCATTGCAGATTACAATAAGGATATATGGAAGGTGTAACATGGAAAAAAGAAGTGCGGGACTCTTACTCCCAGTATCCAGTTTACCCGGTACAATGGGTATTGGGGACTTTGGAAAAGGCACTTATGAGTTTCTAAATAAGCTAAGTCGTAGTGATGTATCGATTTGGCAAATACTTCCTCTAAATCCAGTAGGATACGGAAACTCGCCTTACCAAACATACTCATCTTTTGCAGGTGATGAAATATACATATCAATTGAGACTTTATACGAGAGTTTAAATCTACCATTAGATGTAGAAATAATACATAGTGATAAAGTTGACTATGAACTTGCAAGAAATCTAAAAAGAAAATACTTATTAGAAGCATATCCTCACTTTAATAAAGATGCAGACTTTAAAAAATTTGTTAAAGAAACACACTGGTTAAAAGAATACTCTGAGTTTATGGTCTTAAGAAAAGCCAATAACTATAAAACATGGACTGATTGGGATAAGTTTAAAGTTGATAAAAAAGAACAAGATTTCGAATATTTTCTTCAATATGTATTTTACAAGCAGTGGATGGACTTAAAGGGTTATGCCAATGCATTGGGTATCTCAGTCATGGGTGATCTTCCTATATACATAGGACACGATTCTCATGAAGTGTATTTCCAGCGCGAATTATTCCACCTGGATGCCCAAGGTAATCCAACACTACTTGCAGGTGTACCACCAGATTACTTCAGTGATGAAGGACAACTGTGGGGAAATCCAATCTATGATTGGGATTACCATAAGAAAACAAACTATAAGTTTTGGGTAGATCGCTTAAGATGGAATCAACATCTATTTGATACAATTAGATTGGATCACTTTAGAGCATTCGATACCTATTGGGTTATCCCTCAAGGCTCTCCAACTGCCAAAAATGGTGAGTGGAAATTAGGGCCAGGTCATGACTTCTTTGATGCAATCTATGATCAGATTGAAGATTTAGATATCGTGGTTGAAGACTTAGGTGATTTAAGACCTGAAGTATTAGAGTTAAGAGATGACTATAACTTAATGGGAATGCAGATTATTCAATTTGCACTACAACCCTATGAAATAAAACGTGATATCAATATGAGTGAGAATATACTTGCTTATACAGGAACTCACGACAACCAACCTCTAGGTGGTGCAGTAGAAGACATGAGTTTTCTTAAGAAATTACAAGTTCGAAAAGACTTAAGAGCAAGAGGTATTAAAGACTCAAATCTCATTGATCGTATTAATCACTATGCACTCAGTTTGAATGCAAGACTTGTAATACTACCAGCACAAGACATCATGAGACTTGGTAAAAGTGCAACCATGAACTCACCTGGTACTGTAGGAAGTCCAAACTGGGAATGGAAGCTAAATAATCTTGAAGAGCTTGATGATGGACTTGCTAGATTTAAAAAGTGGATCGTTAAAACCGATAGAGTTAAATAGTTTAAGTAAGTAAATATTATCAGAAGAGATAGGTCACCTATCTCTTCTTTTTTTATTTAAAAGCAATATTATAAACCATAAAAAAACCTTCAACAGATAATTAACATGTTGAAGGTTTTTATTTATATAAGTTAGTCTAATTTTTTAAGAAGTCTTAAACCATTTAGAATTACAATGATTGTACTTCCTTCATGGAATAGAACTCCAAGAGGTAGACTCATTTGTCCAATTGTATTTAATACGACCAGTAAGATTACTACAAACATTGAGAATATAACGTTTTGCATAACCACCTTATTTAGGCGTTTAGATACTTTGTGTGCATATTTGAAGTTAGACATATCGTTTTTCATTAATACTGCATCTGCAACATCAATGGCAACATCTGTTCCATATCCCATAGCAACACCGATATCTGCATTAACAAGTGCTGGGGCATCGTTGATACCATCTCCAAGCATTGCAACTAAACCGTATTTTTTCTGTAGTTCTTTAATAATCATTGCTTTGTCTTCAGGGTGAACTTCTGCTTTAACATCAGTAATACCAATGTTTCTAGATACTGCTTTAGCAGTTAATGTAGCATCACCTGTAATCATAACAGTAGCAATATTTTCTGAGTTTAAGTAGTTGATTAGACCTACTGCACTATCTGATGCAATATCCATCATTGAAACAAGAGCAAGTACTTTATCTTTTGTACCAAAGTATACAACTGTTTTACCTTCATTAGAATGCATGTCAGTTAGATCTTTAATTTCTTGTGTTACATTTTCAAAAGAAGTTGGTTTACCAATTTGATATTCAACGCCATCATATGTACTTACAATTCCTGTACCGATAATATTATCTGCAACAAGTTTTAAATCTTCTTTTACAGTGAAATGTTTTATAATTGCATCACCCAGTGGATGGTTTGCTTGTTTTTCGATAGCAACAATAATATCAATGTATGTATCTTTTTGTGCATCTGTAATATCATCTGCAAATTCAACATCTGTTACTTGTGGTTCACCTTTAGTAAGTGTTCCTGTTTTATCAAATGCAACAGCATTTACAACACCAAGGTTAGCGATAAATGATCCACCTTTGAACAATACACCATGTCTTGCAAGGTTTGAGATAGCGGATAATGTAGCAGGTACATCGGCTGCTGCAAGAGCACAAGGTGAAGTAACTGTTAGGAATACCATCCCTCTATATAGTGCTAGATCCCAACCCCAATTTAATACATAATTACCAAATAGTATATATAGTGGGAATAAGACAAGTATTAAAGTAACATAGATAGGTTCTACTTGTTTAATACGTGTAGCTGTTTTTGAAAGTGAAGTTTGTGACTGATTTACAAGTTCTAATATTTTAGAGAAAACAGTCTCATCAGGATTTTTTGTAACTTCCATTACAAATGCACCCTTGCCATTAATTGTACTTCCGTATACTTCATCACCTGTAGTTTTTTCCTTAGGAATACTTTCACCTGTGATTGAAGCTTCTTCAATACTTGATCTACCTTCAAGGATAATACCATCTGTTGGGATTTGGTCTCCTACAAGAACTTGAAGTTTATCTCCAATTTTTAATTCTTGTGCTGAAACTACTTTGATTGAACCATCTTCTTGAATTAATCTACCTTCAGTAGGATTTAATTTAAGTAGGTTTGTGATTTCTCTTTTACTTCTATCTTCAGCATACTCTTCCAAGAAGTGAGCACCTGCGAATATTAGAATTAAGAGTGCTCCCTCTTTGAAGTCTCCAATTATCATTGCACCAACAGCAGCTAGTGCCATTAATAAGTGAACATTAGGAGAGAATCTCTTTCTTTTTCTAGTTTCTGTAATGGTAGATATAAGTCCGTCTTCCATAACATGGTAACCTGAACCCAGTACTGTTATCGTAAAGAGTATGTTTGCAAAGAGTTCATTAGTAATAAACATCCCTACGAAAAATGTTACCAAACCAACTAAGTATAATATGATAGGTAATGGTCCGTGGTTATGGTCATGATCATGATCGTGTGAATTTTTTTCTTTTTTTGGCATAATTTTACCCTCCGCTATATGAGTAACTGTTCATATACTTCAATTATAGTAGGTTTGAAATAAAAATCAAGTTTAAAGAGAAAATAATCTAAAAAGATATAAAACTTGTCTGATGTATCCTATGATATAATATTCTTAAGGAGGAATTTTTATGAAAACAATCAAACTAAATGATGGACACTTAATGCCTGTAATAGGCTTTGGTACATGGCAAACACCAGATGGAAAAGTAGCTTATGAGTCTGTCAAAAATGCACTTGATGCAGGGTATACTCATATAGATACAGCATTTGTATATGGTAATGAGAAAAGTGTAGGTAAAGCAATTAAGGATAGTAAAGTAGCACGTAGTGATATTTTCCTAACAACTAAACTGTGGAATACACACCATTCATATGAACTTGCTAAAGAGGCAATCGCAACATCTTTAAAGAATCTAGATACAGATTACCTGGATCTATATTTAATTCACTGGCCAAATCCTGTGAATATGCGTGATTCTTGGGAAAAAGGTAATGCTGAAGCGTGGCGTGCCATGGAAGAGGCAAAAGAGGCTGGTTTAATACGTTCTATAGGAATCTCAAACTTCCACCCCCACCACATAGATGCGCTCTTAAAAACTGCTGTAGTAAGACCTGCAGTGAATCAAGTCTATGCTAGTCCATCAGATCCACAAACTGAAATTAAAGACTATAACAGTAAATTTAATATTGTTACACAAGCATACAGTCCACTTGGTACAGGAACTATATTAGACAATGATGTCCTAAAAGATATTGCCCAAAGAAATAATAAAACAGTGGCACAAGTTGCAATCAGATGGTCAATTCAAAAAGGATACGTTCCACTACCTAAGTCTGTAACTAAATCCAGAATCTATGAAAACATTGATGTCTTTGACTTTGAATTAAGTGATAATGATATGGCTTTAATTGATACTTTAAGAGGTATTGGTAAAGAAGGGTTAGATCCAGATAATTTAGACTTTTAATAAATATTAAAAAAACGAGAATGCCACTAATTCATAGGCCTTCTCGTTTTTTGTTGTTCATATTTTATTAAATTAAGTTTTATAGGTACTGATGATTTTTAGAATGAAGGATCAACTTCATTCTTTAAAGAGATTACCTGTACAAGCAAATGTATGAATAAAGCAATAATACTTGTAAAGAGCATTTCAACATAAGGAATATTAAAGTCGAAATGTACTGCATCCTCAGTTAAGAAGAATCTCAATACATTTAGAAAGATTGTTATATAGACACTATATGACAACATATGATTAGCATATTTGCTGATTGTTTGAAGTTTATCAACAGATGCATCATTAAACATATCCTTTTCCTTAGTTTCTAGAAATTCATCTACATGGTGTAACAGATGTAGAAGGTGTGTCAGTAATACAAACTCTACAATAAAGGTAATAATGGATAGTATTCCATCCGGTTCAATTTCTTTAATTGCTAAAGGTATTGTTGATGATAGAAATATCATCAAAAGAATTACCATTGCTTTTAAGATATCTTGAGGTCTTTTCGTATCTCTAATAAAGAGTTCAAACACAATACCCAAGATGATACTTGCATATAGAAATCCAACAGCCATAATTTGCATAATTTGCGGTATGTTAGAAAACTTGGGATTAAAATATAGAAGTTGTGCAACTAGAAGTGTTACACCAATGACAAAATATAAACTAAGTTGGTAGGGCTGTTTTTTATAACGATACATTATAAGGAAGGGTGTAAATGATAGTATGAGTAATATGATCCATGCAACAATTAATCCAAGTGTTGATTGTTGTATAATTTTCTCTGTATAGTTTAAAGCAAGTTCAATTGGCTCTACAAGTACAAATAAGATATTTCTATCCTGTATGATTGCAATTGTTCCAATAACTAGACCTACAAAAATACTAATAATATATTTCATCTTTTTCATAAAAGACCTCCCATTATCCTTGAGTATTATTATTCAAAATATAACATATATGCATGAACTGTACTAGATATGTCACTTCAACAAAAAAGTACAAAGTTATAAAAAAAGAGATACCTATTGGTATCTCAGTCAGTGTATATTTTAGAAGTCTAAACTTGATTTATCAAATCTCATAATTTGATCTGATCCAACTTCAATTAAGTTTTGAGCAAAGTTTTCTATATCTATAACAGTTGTTCTCATCATAGCTGCTTCAATCATCATAGCTAAGTTAGTTCCTGTTATTACATGTACATTATCATATTGTAACGATAATGAACTTGCTTCTCTATAAGGAGTGCCTCCTTTTAGATCCGTAAAGATTAAAGTTCCTATCTTATTGTCCAGTTTTTCAATAGCATCTTTAATTAGTTCATTGAAATTATCCAATGTCATTGTATTTTCAAATGTTAAGTTAATGTAAGCTTCTTGTTTACCAGCGATTAATTCAACAGCTGATCCAATACCTTCAGCAAAATTAGCGTGTCCTATTACTATAATACCAATCATCTTGATTTCCTCCTTCAATATGTATTGATTACCATTTCACCACAATTATATTTCATTAGTGAATGATAAGCAAGAAGACTTGTGATAAATCAAATATGTCTTGGTATTAATGGTGTTTTATAAATTTATTTGACCTGTTTAATATTTAAAATATATGTTCTTGAATTATTTTTTATCTTATTTTAGGTAATATCTCTGGTCTCTATGTGGTACCTGAGAAGTTTTGGGTAAAGAAAAACCCTCTGTGGTAGAGGGTTGATATTTTACATGGGGCGACCGACGGGACTCGAACCCGCGAATGCCGGGACCACAACCCGGTGCGTTAACCGACTTCGCCACGACCGCCATGTGCTTACTTATAGTACAACATATAAACTAATTTGTAAATAGTTATTTAAGATTTCTTTTATTGTGGTATAGTATTATGGTAATAGGAGGCCTATATGAAGATAGCTTTTGTAACAGATTCATCGGCGGGAATCACCCAAGTGGTGGCTCAAGAAATGAACATAACAGTAATTAGAATGCCACTATTGATAGATGGGCAAGACTTCTTAGAGGAAGTAGAAATAACAAGAGAAGCACTGATTGATGCAATGCTAAATGGAAAATCAGTAGGTACCTCTCAACCAAACTTACAATATACATTAGAAAAAATTGAATCATTATTAGAGACACATGACCATGTAATGTATTTACCAATATCAAAGGAATTAAGTGGAACCTATGAAAATATGGTTTTCTATGAAAAGGAATTTGAAGGAAAACTCACAGTAGTTGATACAAAGTCAGTAAGTTGGTTGCTAAGGATCATGGTATCCCAAGGACAAGAACTTGCTGAAAAAGGATATACACCTGCTGATATTAAAAGGATACTGGAAGACGATTCATTCTTATATGCAATCTTAATACCAGAAGACTTACAGTATTTAAAGCGTGGGGGACGTATTAAGCCTGCAGCAGCAGCGGTAGCAAACCTTTTAAGGATTGTACCGATACTATCAGTAACAGATACAGGTATTGATTTATACGATAAAGTAAGAACACACAGGAAAGCTTTATTAAAAGGTTTCGAGAAAATAACAGAGTACCAACCATATGATGATTATGAATGGGCGGTATTAGATGGTGGAACAAGTCCTGAACTTGTTGATGCTTTTGTGGCCGATTTAGAAAACGTTACAGGTTGTGAGGTGCATAAAGGAAAGATGTATCCAATAGTACTTTCACATACAGGACCTGGAACTATCGCATTTGCTGCGATTAAGAAAATAAAGGAGTTAAGATGAATTTTATAGAAAATAATTTAATAGAGGGTATTAAAGTAAGTCTAAAAGACTTATTTGATTATGATGTTGCAGATAATTTCATCATGTTAGAAATACCACAAAGAACAGAACAAGGAGACTATGCAAGTAATGTTGCAATGCGTCTCACTAAAGAATTAAAGAAAAATCCAAGAGAGATTGCACAAGCAATTGTTGATTCTGTTAAAGACTTAGATATGATTTCTAAGGTAGAAGTAGCGGGACCTGGATTTATTAACTTTTTCATTAAACCAGAGGTTTTAGCAAAAGTTATTGATAATGTATTAGAACAAGGAGCAACTTTCGGTTCATCAAAAGCAGGAAATGGCGAAAAAGTACTTGTTGAATATGTATCAGCAAACCCTACAGGACAATTACATGTTGGACATGCACGTGGTGCAGCGTGGGGTGATGCTTTATTAAGAGTTTTAAACTTTGCTGGTTATAAGGCAGATGGGGAATTCTATATTAATGATTTAGGAAACCAAATCACAATGCTATCACACTCACTATATGCACGTTATCAACAAGCATTAAATATTGATGCAGAGTTACCAGAAGATGGATACCATGCTCAAGACATTATAGACATTGCTCAAGAAGTGTTAGAACTTGAAGGCGATGTTTGGTTAGATAAACCACAAGAAGAGTGGGAACCATATTTCAAAGAACTAGGAATCCGTTTTGAATTAGAACGTATTAAAAAAGACCTTAAGACATTTGGTGTTCGCATGGACAACTGGGTATCAGAGAAATCACTTTATGATGAGGGGCGTGTTGTTAAAGGATTGGAAGATCTAAAAGCGGCAGGTTATACATATGAAGCAGAGGGTGCTTTATGGTTTAGATCAACAGACTTTAAAGATGATAAAGACCGTGTTCTGATTAAATCTGATGGTTCATACACATACCTTGTACCAGATATCTCATACCACCTTTATAAGATGGAGCGTGGTTATGATGTTCTAATTGACTTACTGGGTGGAGACCACCATGGTTACATTGCACGTATGGATGCAGCACTACAAGCATTTGGTTATGTAGATGCATTTGAAGTAGATATTATTCAAATGGTTCGTATGATTGAAGATGGTGTAGAAGTTAAGATGTCAAAACGTACAGGTAATGCGATTGCATTAACAGAACTGATTGATGACATTGGACTTGATGCTGCACGTTACTTCTTCGTAAGTAGATCACTACAAACACCATTAGACTTTGATCTAGATTTAGCAAGATCTCAATCAAACGAGAATCCTGTTTATTATGCTCAATATGCACATGCTAGAATATCCTCACTTGTTAAACGTGTTGAAGGATATACAGATCCTGAAGTATTAGACCAACTAACACATCATAAAGAAATTGAACTTCTAAAAATGATGAATGAATTTCCAGGAGTTGTAGCAAATACAGCGGCAAGTAGAAATATTCAAAACATTCCAAACTACATTCAAAGTTTATCTCAAATGTTACACTCATATTATGGAGAAGTTAAAGTTAACGACCCATCAAATATGACATTAACATCTCAAAGAATTAAATTACTCTTAGCAGTACAAACAACTTTAAGAAAT
>JAAYGI010000006.1 GCA_012727815.1 Erysipelothrix sp. | reverse complement strand
TCGTGTTTGGAATAAATTTAACTTATGGAAAAAGCTAAATCTAGGAGTCTCATTATTCGCAACACTGCTTGATGATACAGAAGTATCTGAGGAAGATATTGAGAAACTTAAAGAAAGTGACATGTTGATGGCAACTATCGAAGACTTAGAAGGCGAGTTCCCTGAAATCAGCGAAGTCATACTTCATGAGCGAAACTATTACATGGCCGAGAAGATCAAGAACATCCCATATTCAACAATGGTTGTTGTCATTGGAGCAGCACATACAAAGGGTATGATCGCAGCATTTGATGAAACACATGACCTAAAGGAATTAGAAACTGTTGTCGAGAAGAAAAAGAATAACTGGATAGGATTTATCCTACCAGGAACTTTACTCCTACTGATTACACTACTAACACTTAAATCACCGCAAATGGCTTTTCAAGAATTATTAGCATGGATCATTACATCCAGTTCACTTGCCGCGCTGGGTGCTTTACTAAGCGGGGCACATATCGTAACAATACTTGTATCCTTTCTAACAGCCTTTATTGGTATCTTATCCCCAGTACTTGCAGTAGGTATATTCGCAGGACTTACAGAAGCTTACTTCAGACCCCCTTTTGCAAAGGAATTTGAAAGCTTAAGCAGCGATATGAAATCTATTAAGGGATGGTACAAAAACAGAGTATTACGTATTATCTTGATATTCTTTATGACAAGTATCCTGAGTTCTATTGGAAGCTTTGTTGCTGGAAAGAACATCATTCAATCCTTATTCAAATAAAAGCAAAATGAGCAATCGTCGTGACTGCTCATTTTTTTGTATTTATAAATATTAATCTATGATTTCTAACTTGGTATCCCACATTTTCACAGTTCCTAATAGGAAGAAACCAGTCAACACAGCATAGAGAAGTGATAGAAGATTCATGCTTTGTAATCCTTTAACATTTGAAGTTATCTTTAACAAGTCACTGACAGTTTCCGCCATAAATGGATCTCCTGAAATTTCAAAGTTAAGAATAAATCCTGCTGAATCAGGTGTAAAGAATCCAATGATACTTGTAAGTAGAAGTGTTCCTATTACGTATAGTAAGAACATTTTAAACTTTCTATTGTTTTGAATGTATGTTGAGTGAATTACACTACCACATAACAAGAAGAATGAAATTCCCATCATTGAATTAACAAATGCATTTAATAGGAAGGTCAAGATTACTCGTAGTTCAATTTGTCCCTGTATATCTTTATACAAGACTTTCAAGATTGCAAGGTAATCAGAAGTTCCCATAGTAATCATCAGCATCACAGATATCGATAATACCGATACTGTAATGATTGCCGCATTCCATATAATATAAATAATAATTTTTGAAACCACTATCTCCCATGTTTTAACAGGTAATGTAAAGAGTTGGTATCCGTTTTTATCATAAACTGATAAGTAAAGCAGATATATAAAACCCAGTATAGACATTACCACTGTCGCTATAGCAAGCGCCATTACCACTAATAATATTAATGAGTTTCCTATCATCATCGATTCATAATCGATAGACTGTATAAATACAGTCAATAGTAACATCATTGCAACAACCATTCCCATTATCGGTAAGAATTTATTTTTGGAATCCTTAAGACCATTTTTAACTAATTTGAAGACCATTTGAATTCCTCCCTGAACAACTCATTTATAGACATGTCTGTTCTTTCTCTTAATGCGTCACAATTATCATGTAGTGTTACTTCACCATTGTTCAAGAAGATTACCTCATCTAGAACGGGTTCAATATCTGAGATCAAGTGTGTTGATATAATCATCAATGCACCTTCACTATAATTACCTAAAATCGTTTCTATAATAAGATCTCTTGATGCTGGGTCAACCCCTGCAATTGGCTCATCTAATATATATATTGATGCTTGTCTTGAAAGACATAGTGCCAATTGGAATTTTTCCTTCATCCCTTTTGACATTTTTCTGATTTTCTGTGACATTTCGAGTTTCATTTTGTGCATAAGTTCTCTAAATATATGTTCATCAAAATCTGCATACATATCACTATAAAGTTCAACAGCACGTTTTCCACTCATATCATCTTCGAAATAATTGATATCCGGAAGGTATGAAACAAGCGCTTTAGATTCTGGCCCAACAGCATAACCCCCCACTGTAATATTTCCATCATATGCTCTTAGTAATCCAGTAATTGTTTTGATTAAAGTAGTCTTACCAGCACCGTTTGGTCCGCATAAGCCAACAATTTTACCACTTTCTAATTCTAAATCAACATCTTTTAGAACTTGGAATTTTCCATAATTCTTAGAGACATTGTTTATTTTTATTAATTTTTCCATTTAATTCTCCTCCCAGGATTCATTTATAATTTCTATAATTTTATTTTTCTCAATTCCTAAACTTTGCGATTGTCGGACAAAGTTTTGAACCAAATCTTTTTCTAACTTAATCTTTAAAGCCTTAATAATATTTTCATCCTCAGTAACAAACTTTCCATTTGTTCTATCCGTAACAAGCAAATCATCTCTTTCTAATTCAAGTAGTGATTTTTGTATAGTGTTAGGATTTACAGAAAATTCAACTGCAAGTGCTCTTATTGAATCAATCTTAGTCCCAGGACTTAATCTTCCTGATGCTATCTCTGTTTCGAAATAGTGTTGTATCTGTAGATAAATAGCACTTGAGCCACTTAGTTTTTTCATCGTAACCCTCCTTTGTGTTGCTTAACTAACACAATAGTATACCAACACAGTAGATAAGTCAAACATTATTATCTCTTTTCTATGTAAAGCCATAAAAAAAACTCTTTAGACATGGATTTGTCTAAAGAGTTTCACTTACATTGATTCAGGCGCTGATACACCTATTAAGTTTAATGCATTTCTTAAAGTTGTTTGTACTGCTAAGAGTAATTTAATTCTTTGAGATGTTAATGTCATATTTGATGGGTCGTTAACTTTAACTTCTCCATAATATGAGTGTAACATTTGAGATAAACTTTGAATG
>JAAYGI010000005.1 GCA_012727815.1 Erysipelothrix sp. | reverse complement strand
AGCATAACTAGAGACATCAAAAGAATTGAGTATGCACTTGAAGAAATGAAATATATTAATATGGGTGCAACTGCTGTTGGTACTGGTATTAATACACATCCTAAATATAAAGAGCATGTAGTTAAATATTTAAATCAATATACAGGATTTGAATTTGAAAGCGCAGAAGATATGGTTGATGCTACAAAACATGTAGATAGTTTTATGTATGTGCATAATAGTCTTAAAAATCTAGCAGTAAATCTATCGAAAATGTCAAATGATCTAAGACTTATGGCCTCGGGGCCCAAAGCTGGATTGGGAGAAATTATTCTTCCAAGTAAACAAGCAGGATCATCCATTATGCCAGGAAAAGTAAATCCTGTAATTGCAGAGATGATTAACCAAGTAGCATTTCAAGTAATAGGAAATGATACAACAATTAATATGGCTACAGAAGCAGGGCAAATGGAATTGAATGTCTTTGAACCTATTATCTTTGAAAACTTATTTGAGTCATTTGATCTACTTACAAAAGGGGCCATATCTTTAAGAAGAGATATCTTCGTAGACTTAAGTGTAAATTCAGAGCATATTAAAAATGTTGGTAAAAATTCATTGGCGGGTGTTACGGCATTATTACCCGTACTTGGATATGATCTAATTTCAAAATATGCTAAGGAGTCCCTTGAAAAAGATATACCTTTGGAGTCTTTGCTTATTCGTGATAAACTAATAGATGAAGAAACATTAAAAATGTTTCAAGACCCAAAGACAATGGTATAAAGGAGTTGTTATGTCAAATATTAAAATTGAAGTATGTGCAGGAAACGTACAAGATTGTATTACAGCTGAAAAAGCAGGCGCACACCAAGTAGAACTTAACAGTGCAGTACACCTGGGTGGTTTAACACCATCTTTAGGAACACTGATACTTGCAAAAGAGAAGGTAAGTATACCTTTATTTCCAATGCTAAGAACACGTGGTGGAGGATTCCATTACAATGATGTTGAAGTCGAAACAATGCGTAAAGATGCGCACTTATTTGGAGAACATAAAGCAGATGGCTTGGTATTTGGATTCTTAAATAAAGATAATACTGTTGATGCAAAACTAACTAAAGAATTTGCTGATATTTGTAAATCATATAATATAGATGCAATTTACCACAGAGCTTTTGACTGTACACCAGATGCTATTGCAGCAATTGAAACGCTCATTGAGTGTGGTATTACACGTATCTTAACAAGTGGACAAACACCTTCAGCATACGATGGTATGGAATTACTTGCCAAACTACAAAAAGATTACGGTGATAAAATTGAACTTGTTATTGGATCAGGTGTTAACGGAGACAATGCAAAAGAAATTTTAGAAAGAACAGGTGTACATCAATTACACGCATCATTTAAATCATGGGCAAATGACCCAACAACAAACTCATCAAATGTATCTTATGAATATAGTGATAAAGGAAGTTATGAAGAAGCAAATCTTGAACTCATTAAAACTTTAATCACAAATATTAGTAAGTAATAAGGAGAATATTTATGAAACCAAAAGTAGGATTTATATGTGTTCATAATTCATGCAGAAGCCAAATGGCTGAAGCTGTAGCGAAAATTAATGCAAGTGATATCTTTGAAGCATATTCTGCAGGTACTGAAACAAAACCAGAAATTAATCAAACAGCAGTTAAATTAATTAACGAAAAGTATCATGTTAATATGAACGAAACGCAACACTCTAAGATATTAAAAGATATTCCTGAACTTGATATTGTTATTACAATGGGATGTAATGTTGATTGTCCTTATCTTCCTTCTAAACACAGAGAAGATTGGGGACTTGATGATCCATCAGGAAAAGCTTACAGTGAATTTGAATACACATTAAAAGTTATTGAAGAAAAGATTGAAGATTTAAAAGAAAGAATTACAAATGGAATTATAAAACTATAATTGTTGCTGCAACTAGGATCAAATATGATATTATTATCATATTATGTGTCCGTGGCGCAATTGGATAGCGCATTTGATTCCGGTTCAAAAGGTTGTAGGTTCAAGTCCTATCGGGCATGCCAAATAAAAATACTAGGTGTAATAGTAGTAACTTATACCTAGTATTTTTATTTTATAAAAGCATTGAGAAATATAAAGAAAATTTGAAATTGATAAAAAATACAAACATAAGGACTATTTCAATGTAAAGATAAATTAATAAATGTATTCTTCCTTAAAAATATCAGATTATATGCTATAATACTAGATGTATGTAAGTAGTAGATATATTAGAAGTTCAAAGCTTCGAGTGCTATTATTACAGATTATAGCGGTCGAACACTGAGTTTGAGGATACATCTTATCGGGGCGGTTAAGATACATCTTTTCTTAGTGTTTTTATTTAGGAGGTGTTGTATGAAAATTTGGAAAATCTATGCCCTACTTGGGTTATTAGGAATTCCTTTATTCTTTACTAAATTGTCGATATTAGTAGGGTGGTTGGTAGGACATCTGGTGATGGTAACCCTTGTTATCTCACGTGAGAAATACTACAACTTACTCTTTACACAAGACAAGTTCAGTGGCTTTAAGTTTGGCGCATATATACTTTATACAATCGGTTTAATTGCATTACCGCTAGGTGCAGCGATTTTATTTCCAGTATATATAAATGCCTATGCAGTATTTGCAGCTTATTTCACTGATAGGACAGTACACTTCATTTACAACATATTTGTGAAGGAGGAAACCCATGCAAGCTGAATTATTTTCAATCTTAGTGGTGTTTAGTGTCCTTGTGTTTATTATATTTTGGGCTAATAGGTCGTTGAAGGAATATGATCCGGAAACAAAACCTAAAGGTCTAACACTACTTGTGATGATGTTTGTTGAAGCAATGCTTTCAATAACCGTTCCAGTTATGGGTGAAAAAAGAGGAAGATTTATGGCGGGCTATGTCGGTTCTATATTTATCTATATTCTATTATCAAACTGGGCAGGACTTATTGGTCTTAGTGCACCAACATCAAACTTTAGTGTTACTTTAGCACTGGCACTCATTACATGGGTTGCAATACAGGGAGTAAAAATTTATTCAATTGGTATTTCGGGATATCTTAAAGATTTCCTACAACCATTTGCATTCTTTGCTATTCCAAACATATTCGGAACAATTGCCCCACTTATAAGTTTATCTTTAAGATTGTTTGGTAATGTGTTATCAGGAACTATGATCATGACACTGCTGTATCAATTTACAGCAATGGTAAGTGGTTATATTCCATTAGTCGGTGGATTTGATATCTTTGGAGTTATCATCGCACCATGGTTACATTTGTACTTTGATTTATTTTCAGGGTTCTTACAAGCGTTTTTATTTATATCGCTTACAACAATATTTATAGGAATTGAATTTCAGGAGGAAAGTTAAAAATGGATAATGTTAGTATAGGAAAAGGTCTAGTAGCAATCGCTGCTGCACTTTCAGTTATGACAGGAATTTTTTCAACAGTTGGTCAAGGTTATGTTGCAGCTAAGGCTGTAGAAGCAGTAGGGAAAAACCCAGAAGCTAATAACGAAATTCGTACAATGCTTATGCTTGGTGCGGGTATTGCAGAGACTGCAGCTATCTATGGTATGTTAATTGCATTCTTATTAATTTTTGCGTTTTAATTAAAGGAGTATTAGATGTTAGATATAAAAGAATTACTTTTTCCTAACCTCATCACAGTACTTGTACAACTCTGTGCAACAGGTGTTATATTTGCTTTATATATGAAGTATTTACATACACCTGTTCTACAAATTTTAGATAAGAAGGCGGATGCATATCAGGCTGCTTATACTGAAATAGAAACGTTAAATCAACAACAAGAATTAGAAAAGAAACAATTTGAAGCGGAGAAATCATCTCAAAAAGAAGCCTTAGATAAATCTAAAGCAATGATGCTATCAGAAATAGAAGCAATGCGCTTGAAGCTTGTTAAAGAGACCAATGATGAAGTCAAACGTCTTAAACAAAATGCTACAGACAGTATTGTTAAAGAAAAAGAAGCAATGCTTAAAGATGTGGAAAAAGAAATTATTGATGTTGCTTATGTGATGACTGAAAAAGTATTAGAAGGTTATCGCTTTGATGAACAAGAAATGCTAAATGCATTGGCAAAAGAAATGGACAAGTCTCATGCGCGATCATGAGTACTATGCCCATGCTTTTGTTTTGTTAGATAAAGCAAATGGAGTTAAAAACTACTTAGAATTTAAAGAACTAGTAAGTGTATTTAAAGACTCACCGAAGTTTATAGATGCTTTACTTTTTAATCGTGAGTACTTTAAAGAGTTTGAAGAAGAATTCAAAGCTTCATTCTCAACCGTAATATATAACTTTTTAGAAATCATCATTCAAGATGGTTTTATTGAAAAGTTACTTGATATAGAAGATGAAATCCGTAATGTTTTAGTAAAAAATGAATTATACAATTATTGTGTAATTGAAAGTTCAGATGAACTTTCAGATAACATGATTTCTAAAATGACGGAAATGATAAATAAAAGAACTGATAACAATGTAGAAATTGTTAGAAAAATTAATAAGAAATTAAAATCAGGGATTCGTGTTTATTTAAACAATGAATCGATTGATTTAAGTATCGTTGGACGATTAGAACGTCTATTATCGGAGGTGTCTTAATGGATAAAAAAAGCGAGCGCATTGTTGAAAGACTTAAAGCGCGCATTGAAAGTTATAATTGGGATGAAGATGCAACGGATAGTGGTGTGGTCTATAGCGTAGGTGATGGTATTGCTTTTGTTAAAGGGTTACAAGATGTATTATCTGGAGAACTTTTAAGATTTAGTGAAGGTCTATATGGACTTGCAATGAACCTTGAAGAAGACCAAGTAGGGGTTGTATTATTAGGAGCAGACCACGAAGTTCGTGAAAACGATAGAGTATATCGTACGAGTCATGTTGTTGATACACCTGTTGGTGATGCTTTATTGGGACGTGTTGTGGATGCTTTAGGTAATCCAATTGATGCTAAAGGTACAGTTGATGCTACAGAGAGATCCCCAATTGAAAACCCAGCAGCACCAGTTATGGCACGTCAAAGTGTTAACCAACCTTTATTTACAGGTTGGAAAATTATTGATGCAATGATTCCTATTGGAAAAGGGCAACGTGAACTTATTATTGGTGATAGACAAACAGGTAAGACAAGTCTTGCTGTAAATGCTATCTTAAACCAAAAAGATCAAGATGTTATTTGTATCTATGTAGCAATTGGACAAAAAGCTTCAACTGTTACCCGTCTTGTAGACCAATTAGATAGAAATGGTGCTATGGACTACTCAGTAGTTGTAGCAAGTCCTGCAGATGATATGGCATCTCTTCAATATATTGCGCCTTATACAGGGGCATCTATTGCTGAGTACTGGATGAACAAAGGAAAAGATGTACTAATTATTTATGATGATTTATCAAAGCATGCTGTTGCATACCGTACGATTTCATTATTACTAAGAAGACCATCTGGACGTGAAGCATATCCAGGAGATGTATTCTACCTACACTCACGCCTTTTAGAGCGTAGTGCAAAGTTGAGTGAAAAAATGGGTGGCGGTTCAATGACTGCTTTACCAATTGTTGAAACTCAAGCAGGAGATATCTCAGCATATATTCCTACAAACGTAATATCAATTACAGATGGACAGTTATTCTTAAACTTAGATGACTTCAACTCAGGAAAACGTCCTGCTGTTGACAGTGGGTTATCAGTATCACGTGTTGGATCAGCTGCTCAAACCCATGCAATGAAGCATGTTGCAAACTCTTTAAAACTAGAACTTGCAAACTATGCCGACTTAATGAGTTTTGCACAATTTAGTACAGATATTGATGCATCAACAAAACAAATATTAGATCATGGTGAACGTTTAACAGAACTTCTAAAACAAGGTGTTCATGAACCTTTATCACATGATTTAATGATTCTAAGTCTATTCTTAAACAGATATGGTTACTTAGATAAACTAAAAGTTGAATCAGTACTAGAATTCGAAAGTTTCATGCACAACATGATTCAAACAGAATACCCTGGTATTATTGAACAATTAAATGATGGATTTAGACTTGAAGAAAAACTAATAGAAGAGATCAAGCTTGCCCTTGATCAGGTACTAGAAACATTTCAGGTGAGCGGTTATGAGTCGTAGTCTTGCCTCTATTGCAAAAAGAACAAAGACCATTCAGACAACACAAAAAATAACCAATGCAATGAAACTTGTCTCCATGAGCAAGCTTCAAAGATATAGATCTAAAATGACAAAGTATGATCCTATCTATAAGCATGTTAATAACTTGCCTAAAGAAGCATATGAGAATACTTTACCAAAACTATATTTAGCATTCGTACCTGATTTAGGTCTTGTATCTGCTTATCCTAGAAATCTAATTAATAAATTGGATTCCCTTGATAAGCCTGATGTATATATTATTGGTACACAAAGTTATGATAAATTTAATTCAGGTGATCACTGTGTTTTACTAAGTGATAGACAATCAAGTGAAAACCTGGATATTGATGAAATTAAAAATATAGTTACAAGTAAAATAGACACATACAATATTGTGTGTTTGGTACCTCAGGTATCCATATCTGCAAAGATTGAGTTTATTGAAGTGGAAACTTCATATAAGTTATCATCAGAGTATGATATGTTATTTGAACCTAACTATGAAACTGCAAACAAAGCTTTTCAAAAAGTATATACAGAAACTGTTATTATGAACGCTTACTACCAATCAAAAGTAAGTGAGTATACAATGAGACGTGTTGCAATGGAACAAGCAACAGAGAATGCAGATAATATGCTGTATGATCTAAAACTTAAGTACAACAGATTACGTCAAGAAAAAATCACAGAAGAAATTGCAGACTTAACACAAGCGGAGGACTAGTTATGAATATAGGAAAAATAAGCCAAATTATCGGACCTGTAGTAGACGTTGTTTTCGAAGATAGACACAGTCTTCCAAAACTTTACTACGCACTAAAAGTTGAAGGTCACCCCGTAACACTAGAAGTTGCACAACATATTGGGCATGAAAGTGTACGATGTATCGCAATGAACCCAACAGATGGTTTAAAGCGTGGCATGAGTGTCATTGATACAGGGGCTGCAATATCAGTACCTGTTGGTGATCACACATTAGGAAGAATATTTAACGTATTGGGAGAAGTTATTGATGAACAAGACTTCAGTACTGAAGGTGTTCAGTATGATCCAATCCATAGACAAGCACCTGAATTCTCAGAGCAAATTGTTGCAACTGAGATATTAGAAACAGGTATTAAAGTTATTGACCTACTATGTCCATATCCACAAGGTGGAAAAATCGGACTATTTGGTGGAGCAGGTGTTGGTAAAACTGTACTGATGCAAGAGTTAATTCACAATATTGCAATTGAGCATGGTGGATTATCAGTTGTAGCTGGTGTTGGTGAGAGAACACGTGAAGGTAATGACCTTTATCATGAAATGGCTGATGCAGATGTACTTGATAAAACAGTACTTGTATATGGTCAAATGAATGAGCCACCAGGAGCAAGAATGCGTGTAGCATTATCTGCCTTAACAATGGCTGAACACTTTAGAGATAAAAAAGGACAAGACGTTCTTCTATTTATCGATAACATCTTTAGATTTACACAAGCTGGATCTGAAGTGTCAGCATTACTTGGAAGAAGACCCTCAGCAGTTGGATATCAACCAACACTTGCAACAGAGATGGGACAATTACAAGAAAGAATCACATCAACTAAATCTGGATCAATTACATCAGTACAAGCAGTATATGTTCCTGCAGATGACTTAACTGACCCAGCAGCATCGATTGCCTTTACGCACCTTGATGCACGTACCGTATTAGACCGTAATATTGCAGCACTTGGAATTTATCCGGCAGTAGACCCACTTGATTCAAGTTCAACTTTATTAAGTGAAGACATTGTTGGTAAAGAACACGTTACTGTAGCACGTGGTGTTCAAACAACACTACAACACTACAATGAACTGCAAGATATTATCGCAATACTTGGTATGGAAGAATTAAGTGATGAAGACAAACTAGTAGTAAGTAGAGCACGTAAAATACGTAACTTCTTATCACAACCATTTACTGTAGCTGAAGCATATTCAGGATTCAAAGGTGCTTATGTATCTATGAAAGATACAGTACGTAGCTTCAAAACAATTCTAGATGGGGAAGTTGATCATATCCCTGAAACATTATTCCTATTCAAAGCAACGATTGACGATGTCATGAGTGCTTATGAGGAAAGCAACAATGTTTGATCTTGTTGTTTTATCTCAATATGGGAAAATAAGCCCACATTATATAGAATCAATTACACTTCCAACATCTGATGGCCAAAGAACAATTCTTAGCCGTCATATGGAAGTGTATATTGAAGTTGATATTGGTGTTGTAACTGTTAAAACTGAAAAAGGGAAAAAACGTTTCGCTGTTAGTGAAGGTATCTTCCATTTCAAAGATAACCAAGCATCACTAATTGTATCAACATTTGAAAATGAGGAAGAGATTGACTTTATTCGCGCTAAACGCGCATATGATCGTGCAAAAAATGCACTTAAAGATAAACAATATCTTGCCGATCTACAAATTCAAGAACAAGCGCTTAAACGTGCACTTGCGAGGTTAAACTTAGAATAATGCAAAAAGTATATAAAAAACTTAGCATCCCTCAAATATTAGTAATAGGGTTTTTATCAGTACTTACCGTCGGTGGTAGCTTGCTGATGTTACCAGTAGCATCTCAAACACAAACTTTTACGGGTTTTTGGGATGCTTTTTTCACGGCTGCATCGGCTTTATTTGTAACAGGGCAAATTACCCTGACTACAGCGACACACTGGAACTTATTTGGAAAGACTGTAATCCTATCATTAATTGAAATAGGTGGCTTGGGTTTTATGAGTTTTATTGTTATCTTCTTCTTTCTATTAGGTAAGAAATTATCACTTAGAGAAAAGAAGGTAATTCAAGAATCTTTAAATATTGATGAAATATCTCAGGCTAAATCACTGGTGAAATATGTAATATTATTCTCACTTGCCATTCAAGCCATGGGGGCATTTCTATTATCAATTAGATTTATCCCAATGTTAGGTTTTGCAAAAGGAGCTTACTACTCTATATTTCATAGTATATCTGCATTTTGTAATGCAGGATTTGATTTATTTGGAAACAGCCTTATATCCTTTCAAGAAGACCCTTATGTTTTAGCAATTATTATGAGTCTTATTGTTATTGGTGGTCTTGGATTTATTGTATGGCGTGATTTACTAACCTACCATAAAAATAAGAAACTCTTATTACATACAAGACTTGTCTTAAGTGCAACTCTTATTATTATTGGAGTAAGTTTTATCTTATTTACAATATCAGAATTAAAAAATGGAACCTTTGCTCATTTGAAACCCTTTGATCAATTTATGAATACCCTGTTTTTAGTGGTAACACCACGTACTGCAGGTTATGCTAGCATTGATTATCGAAGTTTGTCCTTAGCAGGACTCTTTATTACATTACTCTTAATGTTTATAGGTGGATCATCAGGATCAACAGCAGGTGGTTTTAAAACAACAACATTGAGTATTTTAGTTTTATCACTTGTTGCAAACTTAAAAAGAGAAGAACCACATTTTCAAAAAAGATCAATTGGTAAAGGCAGGGTAGATAGGGCAGTCTTACTACTAGTAGTTGGGATTGTACTTATCAGTATTGCAACCATACTCTTATTACTAACACAGACCTTACCTGATGGTTTTGGACTTGAAGCAGTACTGGTAGAGGTATTCTCATGTTTTGGAACTGTTGGATTATCACTGGGTCTTACACCTTACCTTAACTGGTTTGGAAAGTTTGTATTAATTATCTTGATGTTTATGGGACGAGTTGGTACACTAACAGTGATATTATCGTTGAATACAGTAGACAAAGAAAATAAAGTACATTATCCTGAAGGAAGCGTACTTATAGGTTAGGTGAAACTATGAAAAAAACAGTAGCAGTATTAGGACTTGGTTTGTTTGGAAGTTCCGTAGCAAAAACACTTGCTAAAAATGGCGTAGATGTTATTGCACTGGATTTACAGATGGATCATGTTGAAGAAGTAATGGATGATGTTGAACTTCCAGTTCAAGCAGACTTTACTAAAATAGACCAGTTAATCAATGCAGGTGTTGGTGATGCAGATGTTGCCATCATTGGTGTTGGTGAAAAATTAGAGATCACAATACTGGGTATTATGAATCTAAAAAAACTGGGTGTAAAAGAAGTCATTGTTAAAACTAAGAATCAAGCTTACAAAGAAGTATTAATGAAGGTAGGCGCAACACGTGTTATCTTACCAGAGGTAGAATCTGGTGTACGTCTTGGTAATGAACTTGCAAGTTCTAATATTGTTGATTTATTACAACTAGATGAAGATTACCACATACTTGAAATTAATATTCCAGAAGACTGGATTGGTCATAGTATTCTTGAATTAGATATTAGAACTAAATATGGATATAATATTATTGCAATCAAATCCATAGCGACCCATACATTCTTGGCGCAAATCGATCCAGGATACGTATTCAAAGAAAAAGACGTCGTACTTGTGATGGCACAAAATACATTAATTGAATAATCAAAGGTATCTTCTATAGGAGGATGCCTTTTTACTTTGGAAGAATATACATAATAAGTTCTTATTTGTATCTTTATATGATATGATAAGTAATAAATTAAAGGGCTAAGAGGTGTGTGAAATGAAGACAATCGTTCCAAAAGATTATAAATCAAGTTTGGGTACTTATGATACGCAGACTGCAATTGGTTTTATTAAGCGCTGGTTTGAAGAAGCGTTAACAGGAAGTTTAAAATTAAAGCGTGTATCAGCACCTTTGTTTGTTGCTGCAAATAGTGGTTTGAATGATGATTTAAGCGGTACTGAAAGAGCAGTAAGCTTTGATGTGCCTTCTTTAAGTGTGGATGGAGAAGTAGTGCACTCACTTGCTAAGTGGAAACGTATGGCATTAAATCAATATGATTTTAGAGTTGGTAATGGTTTATATACAGATATGAATGCAATTAGAAGAGATGAGATACTAGACAATACCCATTCTATTTATGTCGACCAGTGGGATTGGGAACGTGTTATAGATGATTCAATGCGCAATATTGATTACTTAAAAGAAACAGTTCAGCAAATTGTTCATGCAATGTGTGAGACTTCAATGCGTCTACATACTAAATATAAGAATGTAAATGTCACACTTGATCCAGAAGTAACATTCATTACATCACAAGAACTTGAAGATATGTATCCAGACTTAACAGGACCAGAGCGTGAAGAAGCATTCGTAAAAAACCACCATACAACATTCATACTCCAAATAGGACATAAGTTAAAGGGTGGTAAACCCCATGATGGAAGAGCCCCTGACTATGATGATTGGGATCTAAATGGAGACTTGATATTTTGGCATGAACCCCTTGGAATTGCACTTGAACTTTCCAGTATGGGAATTAGAGTTAATGATAAGTCTATGTTAAAGCAATTAAAAATATCAGATCAAGAAGATAGACTTCAGTATGAATTTCATCAAAAAGTTGTTAATAATGAGTTGCCTCTAACAATAGGAGGCGGTATTGGTCAAAGTAGAATGTGTATGCTGCTTTTAGGAAAAGCACATATTGGTGAAGTACAAGTCTCTATGTGGGATGAGGAAACCATCAATGCAACTAAAGGAAAGATAGAGTTACTATAATGAAAAGGTGTACATGGCCTGTCATAGATGTAGAACTTGAGTATCATGATAATGAATGGTGCAAAGAGTCACATGACAACAGATACCTGTTTGAAATGCTTGTACTAGAGATGATGCAAGCAGGCTTAAGTTGGCGTACCATCTTATTAAGACGGGAAGCTTATAGAAAAGCATTTCACAACTTCGATATCGATAAAATATCAAAAATGGATGAATCGGATGTTGAACGATTGATGCAAGATGCATCCATCATAAGACATAAACTAAAAATTACCAGTATCATTCACAATGCAAAACTAATCAAAGAAAATAATATAGATATGGATTCATTCATGTGGAAGTATGTAGATTTCAAACAAATCATAAATGACGTAAAAGAAACAGATGCAGCAGTAGCATCAAATAAACTATCTATCCAAATATCAAATGATTTAAAAAAGATAGGATTTAAATTTGTTGGGCCTACAATCATGTATTCCTACATGCAAGCAATCGGAATGATTGATGATCATATCAACACATGTGACTTTAAAAATAACAGACCTTAGTCTGTTATTTTTTATATCTTAATCCAATTTCACAAGTTCCAAGACAATATGATAAAAATTGATAAAACTTGTATACGTTTTCAATATTTTGACTGATTTATATTGATGTAATTGTTGTAATATGATAACCTAGTATCGTAGACTAGGTGATAAGATGAAAGATTTTGAAAAGTGGATAGAAGAACTACCCTTAATTCATTTACCAAGATATGAAGAACTAAGTGAAATCTCATTATATCTTGACCAAATACTGGAATATGTCAATGTAAAATTATCTGTTTTATTTGCATTTGATGATGTAATTTTAACACAAGCAATGATTAATAATTATGTTAAACATAAAGTTATGCCTGCACCAGAGAAGAAACGTTATGAGCGTGACCACTTGGTGTATATCATTGCTATTACAATTTTAAAAAAAATAATGAATATACATAATATTTCAGCAGCAGTAGACAAAGCAATTGAGATGTATGGAATAGAGACAAGTTATAACTTACTTATTGATTACATCGAAGAGAGTATGAAGTTTACATTGGGAGAAATAAAAGGTCCATCATATACCTTTCAAAAAGATGATATTAAAGGATCAATGGCAATTCCTTTCAAGGCGGCAACACTTGCCTTCTCAGCGAAGTTATTAGCAGACTATTCTTTTAAATATTTAGTATCCAAGGAGGACATTTAAATGGAGAAAATTGCAATTGTTGTTGATTCAGCAACGGATGTTACAGATTATATTAGAGGGGACCATAATATATTTAGAATTCCTTTACAAATAAATATAGGTGACAAAAGTTATACTGATGGTGTTGATATAACAGGAGAAGAAGTATTTCAAGCTATGGAAACTTCCAAAGTAAGCTCATCACTACCAGGTGGTGAAGTGATTGAAAAGTTATTCAATGATATTAAAGAACAAGGCTATACACATGCAATTGTTGTAACAATTACATCTGCAATGTCAGGAACATATAATGTTATTAGAAACTTTACAGAAGCATTCGAAGGTATGAAAATAGCAGTTATTGATACACTTCGTATTAGTGTTGGTGCAGGTTATGTAGCAGTAAGAGCAAGTGAAAAATTAGAAGCAGGTTATACATTTGATGAAATATTAAAAGATATAGAAGATACAAAACTTAATGCAAATGTATTCTTTACGCTAAGTACACTTGATTACTTAATTAAAGGTGGACGTATTGGTGCTGTTGCAGGAACTGTAGCAAATGTATTAAACTTAAGACCTGTTATTTCAGTAAGCGATGAAGGTGTATATTACACATGTGCAAAAGCACGTGGTTACCAAAAAGCAATCACTAAAACAATTGATGCAGCTTATGATTATGTAAAAGATTTAGATAAGTATAGAGTTGTACTACTACATGCAGACTCTAAAATGGATTTTGCAAAGATTATGGCTTATGCAAAGAGTAAATTTGATAAGGCTGAAGAAATTTCAATTGAGAAGATTTCAGTAGCACTATCTACACACAGTGGTAGAGAAGGCTTTGGAGTAGGAGTCTCAAGAGTTTAAAAAAACACCCGAAGGTGTTTAGTTGTTAATTTAATATGAAATCTAAGATATCGTGTGTCACGGTATCTTTTTCTAAGTCATTGAGTAATTCATGTCTTGATTTATCATAGACAATACTGTGTATGTTTCGATATCCAATACTTTTTAATAAGAGTAGAGCTCTATTATAACCATTGTTCTCAAAATTAGGACAAGGGTCATATGCACCTATTTGGAAAAGAATTGGCATATCTGAATCGACTTGATCCCATGACTGAAGGTATACTTCAGAAAGTAGATTGAATAAATCTAGATATCCAGAATATGTAAAAGGGAAGTTACACATAGGATCACTAATATAGTTATCCACATTTTGACTGTCAAATGAAAGCCAATCAAGATCTGTTCTTGGATTAGTAATATCCTTATTCAAAGTTTTATTAATAAAGTTTGCAATAATTTGAGCTGGTTTTTTAGGGGTGATATTTGCAACAAGTTGAACACCTTTTTTAGCAAGTTTAAAGTTATCTGGAAGATAAGGTGAACCTGATAAAATCAGTTTATCGATACGATTAGGAAAATGTTTAGTATAAGCTCTTGAAAATAGGGAACCCATTGAATGACCATAAATGATTAGTGGTAAATCAGACTTACTTTTAATCATTTCAACAATCCCATGTATATCGGCGATTTGGTGCTTATAGCCATCGCTTTTTCCAAAGTATCCAAACATATTATCTACTTTACTCTCACCATGACCTCTTAAGTCAAGCGCGTAGGAATTGATATTATGTAAAGCCAGACTATCCATAAATTTCTCATAACGAAAGCGATGTTCTGCCATACCATGTACGATTAAAACATTATACTTGGCACCAGCTACTTCTTTGTAAGACATATGCGTAATATGTCCATCAATTTTAGATACATACTTCATAAATTTTCCTCTTTTCTATACTGTTATTATAAACTATAACGGTTGATTATGTTAGTATATAGAACTTAAAACCATTATAGTTATTAATCTTGTATTAACTATATAGTATGATTGTGGTAGGATATACAAAAGAGATAGGAAGTATTTATATATGAAAGTATTTATAATTGGTGGTGGACCATCAGGAATGATGTCTGCAATATCTACTAAAAAACATCATCCAAAAGCGGATGTTTTTTTACTAGAAAGAAACAGTGTATTGGGGAGAAAGATGCGTTTAACAGGTGGTGGAAGATGTAATGTTAGTGCCAATGTTGAAGCAAAAACTGTAATTGATAACACACCTAAAAATGGTAGGTTTCTATACAGTGCACTATCAAACTTTGAACCCTATGATATTATTAATTTTTTTGAAGAAAATGGCTGTCCTTTGAAAGAGGAAGACCATGGTCGCATTTTTCCTGTTTCGAATAAATCTAAAGACATTGTTGATACGTTGGAAAGTGTAATTAGAAAATTAGGAGTACACATTATTTTTGATCAGATTGTTAATAATATAGATGTAGATAAAAAGTTAATTGAGACGGAATCAAAATCATACACATATGATAAAATAATTTTAGCATGTGGCGGTAGAACACTTCCTAATACTGGATCTGATGGTACAGGATACAAACTCAGCGAATTGTTTAATCATAGTGTAACAAATCTTTTACCAGCAGAGGTGCCACTTGTATCAAATGATACATTAATCCAAGAAAAGACACTTCAAGGTTTATCATTTAAAGACGTAAACATTAAAGTTTATGATGGAAATAAAGTTAAATCTAACATTACCCATGACTTACTTTTTGCACACTTTGGCCTATCAGGTCCAGCAGCACTTAGAAGTAGTTTTGAAATACAAAAACTTATTGAAAAGGGACCTGTGACAATCTCAATAGATTTCTTTCCAAATGTGCATGAGTTAGATGAAACTCATTTTAACTATCAAAAAAGATTGATTGATTATATATCAACATTAGAGGGTGAACTTCTATACAACCTTAAGAACTTTAAAATGACAATCTACGATACCCGTGGATTCAAATATGCTTTTGTAACTAATGGTGGTATTAATTTAAAGGAAGTTAATCCAAAGACAATGGGTTCTAAACTTAATGAAGACTTATCCTTTGCTGGAGAATTATTAGATATGAGTTCATTTACCGGAGGATATAATATAACTTCCGCACTTGTTACAGGATTTACAGCAGGAAAGTACATTTTATAATTGGCTTATTAATATCATATTTGAATATTATGGATCTAGTATTAAAAAGTGAGCAAATCATTATCATGGATTAAATAAGTTAGACCGCTATATTGAATTAATTTCAATTTAGGTTTAACTTTTTTCTTTTATCAGTCTTCTAGCACTGAAAATCTATAAAGGTTGACAATTTAGTCGTAAACTCTTATAGTTAAGAGGTATTAAAAGCAATGATAAGAACTAGTAAATAGTAATACTTAAATAGAGAGTTGATGGATGGTGGAAATCAACAAGTTAAGCTATTGAACTCATCTTGGAGCACTTCTTTTGAATCGTTAGAAAGAAGCGAGTTACCTGCGTTAAAGGATTAAGAGCTTATACCTATTATGTATAAGAATTTAGGTGGTACCGCGGTAGAACAATCGTCCTAGTTTGCGGGCCTTTTTTTAATTTTACGAGGAGGAAATTATGTTTAATCATTTAGAAATTGAAAAGAAATGGCAAAAATATTGGGAAGAGAATGAATCATTCAAAACGGATGTGTATGATTTTTCTAAACCTAAGTATTATATTTTAGATATGTTCCCATATCCATCAGGAGATGGACTACACGTAGGACATCCACGTGGATATACGGCAACAGATGTTCTTGCACGTAAGAAAAGAATGCAAGGTTTTAATGTACTTCACCCAATGGGTTGGGATGCATTTGGTCTTCCAGCAGAACAATTTGCTTTAAAAACAGGAAACCATCCTGAAGAGTTTACAAAACAAAACATTGAAGTATTTAAGAATCAAATAAAATCATTAGGACTTTCTTATGACTGGACTAAGGAGTTTTCTACAACAGATACCAATTATGTAAAATGGACACAATGGATCTTTACAAAACTATACGATAAAGGTCTTGCATATATTGATAACAAGCCTGTTAACTTCTGTCCTGAACTGGGAACAGTACTTGCAAACGAAGAGATTATTGATGGTAAAAGTGAAGTTGGTGGCTTTGATGTAATTAGAGTACCAATGAGACAATGGGTTTTAAAGATTACAGAATATGCTGAAAGACTACTAGAAGATTTAGAACTTGTTGATTGGCCAGCATCTACCAAAGAAATGCAAATTAACTGGATTGGTAAATCAGTTGGAACGAATGTAATTTTTAAGGTTAAAGACCATGATAAAGAGTTTACAATCTTTACAACACGTGCCGATACTTTATTTGGAGCAACATACTGCGTACTTGCACCAGAGCACCCATTTGTTGAAGCTGTAACTACAGCAGAACAAAAAGAGGCAGTTGATGCATACTTAAAAGAAACACAACATAAGAGTGATTTAGAGCGTACAGAGCTTAATAAAGAGAAGTCAGGAGTATTTACAGGTGCATATGCAATTAACCCTGTAAACGGTAAAGAAGTTCCTATTTATATAGCAGACTATGTTCTTGCAAGTTATGGAACAGGTGCCATTATGGCTGTTCCAGCACATGATGAAAGAGACCATGAATTTGCTGTTAAGTATAATCTTGAGATTGTATCTGTAATTGAAGGTGCGGATGCACAAGAAGAAGCTTATACAGAAGATGGATTACATATAAATTCAGATTTCATCAATGGACTTGATAAAGAAGAAGCTATTAAAGTCATGAACAAATGGCTTGTAGACAAAGAACTTGGTGAAGCTAAAATTACTTATAGATTAAGAGACTGGTTATTCTCACGTCAACGTTATTGGGGTGAACCAATTCCTGTAGTACATATGGAAGATGGAACAATGCGTACATTACAACTTGATGAATTACCACTTGAATTACCAGAAGTTGTTAACTACAAACCAGCACCTGATGGTAGATCACCTTTAGCAAATGCTGAAGATTGGTTAGACGTTGAATTTGCTGATGGCTCAAAAGGTACAAGAGAAACAAATACAATGCCACAATGGGCAGGTAGCTGCTGGTATTACATGCGATTCTTAGATCCACAAAATGATGAAGCAATCGCTGATCCAAAATTATTAGAACACTGGCTACCAGTTGACTTATATGTAGGTGGAGCAGAGCATGCTGTACTTCACTTACTCTATGCAAGATTCTGGCATAAAGTACTATATGATATTGGTGTTGTTGATACAAAAGAACCATTCGCGAAACTATATCACCAAGGAATGATCTTAGGTGATAACAATGAGAAAATGAGTAAATCACGTGGTAACGTTGTTAACCCTGATGATATCGTATTATCTCATGGTGCAGATGCATTACGTTTATATGAAATGTTCATGGGTCCATTTGATGGAGCAATTCCTTGGTCAGAACGTGGACTTGATGGAACAAAACGTTGGGTAGATAGAGTCTACCGTTTGTTTAATGAAAACAACATGATTGTTGAAGAAAATGATGGATCACTAGATTATATCTATCACGCTACAGTTGAGAAGGTAACAAGAGATTTAGATAACTTTGGTTTTAATACAGCCATATCACAGTTAATGATATTTGTTAACGAAGCATATAAAACAGGAAAACTATACAAAGAATATGCAATAGGATTCATTAAAATGTTTGCAGTCTATGCTCCACACCTTGGTGAAGAGTTATATACTCAAGTAACAGGTGAAACTGATATCACATATTCTACTTGGCCAACATACGATCCAGAAAAATTAATCCTGGATGAAATTGAAATTGTTGCACAAATTAATGGAAAAGTAAGAGCTAAATTCATGGCATCAAGTAATCTTGATGAGAAGAGTTTACTAGAACTTGTTTATAAAGAAGCCAATGTAATTAAGAATATAGAAGGTAAAACAGTCATTAAAGAGATTGTTATCAAAAACAAGATTGTGAATATTGTTGTAAAATAGTATAAAGATTACGAAGACTTTGTGAACTTGTGAATAACGTTCACAAAGTTTTGTCTGAAAAGCGCATTCAAACGCAAATGTGTGATTATTAATGAAAATAGTGGAATATAGCGGGTAATTTGTTTGTAAGCAAAAGTTCACATTAGTATAATTAATAAGCGTATAAGGAGGAGTTATAGTGAAAAAAAATATAGTAGTAGTCGGAGCTGGTTATGCAGGTATATTAACTGCAAAAAAATTAGCAAAGAAATTTAAAAAACAAGATGATGTAAACATCACAATTATTGACAAGAATCCATTCCATACAATGTTGACAGAACTTCATGAAGTTGCTGCATACAGAGTAGACGAATCAAGTATTCGTATGGATTTAAAGAAAATATTTGCAAACCGTAAGGTAGATGTTAAATTAGACGAAGTACAAAATATCGATTTCGATAAAAAAGTTGTTACAGGTAAAGCAGCATCATACGAATATGATGTAGTAGTACTTGCAACAGGTTCAAAACCAACATACTTTGGTGTTGAAGGTGCTAAGGAAAATACATATACATTATGGTCATATGATGATGCAGTAAAACTGCGTGATCGTATTCGCGATGTATTCCGTACAGCAGCAGGTGTTGCAGATGAAGCAGCACGTAAAGAAATGCTTACATTCCACGTAGTTGGAGCTGGATTTACAGGTGTTGAGATGATTGGGGAACTTGCAGAATATGTTCCTTATGTATCAAAAGAATACGGTGTAAACCCAGAAGATGTAACATTGGTAAATGTGGACGGCTTATCAAGAGCAGTTCCAATTCTTCCTGAAAAACTATCAAACCGCGTTGAAAAACGTTTGGTTAAAATGGGTGTTCGTTTAGAATTCAATTCATTTGTTTGTGCAGTGGGTGAAGACTATATCGAATACAAACGTGGTGATGATATCCTACGTGAAAAAACAAATACAGTTATCTGGACTGCAGGTATTGAATCATCTTCAGTTGCAGCTGAATCTGGTGCAAAACTAGAAGCAGCACAACGTGGTGGTCGTATCGAAACTGATGCATACTTACGTGCACTTGGTAAAGAAGACGTATTTGTAGTAGGTGACAACATGTACTTCATTCCTGAAGGACAAGAAGTTGCAGTACCACAAATGGTTGAAAATGCTGAGCACAGTGCAGGAACTGCAGCTAAAAACATTACAGCAACAATTAAGGGAACAGATGCATTTAAAGCATATAAGCCAAGTTTTCACGGTGTAATGGTTTGTGTTGGTGGACGTTATGGTACAGCACGTGTTGGTTTACCAAACTTCATGTTCAACCTACCATCATTCTTAGCAATGTTTGCTAAACACTTCATTAACATGGTTTACTTTGTTCAAGTATTAGGTTGGAATCAAATATTCTCATACCTAAACCACGAATTCTTTACAGTAAGAAACAGACGTAGCTTTGTTGGTGGACACTTATCAAATAGATCACCAAGCTTTGTATCTTTCCCAATCAGAGTATGGTTAGGTGCAGTATGGGCATTTGAAGGAATTCATAAAATTTTTGAAGGTTGGTTAGATACATATCAATTAGATCAATTCTTTGCAGGTGCAAATTCATTCTATGAAGGTGTTTTAAATCCAGGAGCAAGCAGTGGTGCAACAGATGCAACCTCAGCAGCAACAGGTGAAGCAGGTGCATCAGCAGCTGAAATCCTTATTAACTGGAAATTCTTTGATCTATTCCATGTTATTTTCCTATCAACAACAACATTAAAAGAAGCAACATTGGACCAATTTGCATTTAAAATTGATGTTCCATTAATGAACTGGTTCTTAGACAATGTATTATTAAAAAATGAAAACCTAGCATTCTTTATGCAAAAATTCATGGTGTTTGCAGAAATCGGAATTGGTTTATTACTAAATGTTGGTCTCTTTACAACACTTGCAGCAGGATTCTCAATCGTATTACAATTAATGTTCTTAACAACTACAGGTTGGTACTTAGTGAACTCATGGATGTTCTTTGCAGCATTCGCATTGTTATTCACAGGTGGCCGTGCATTATCACTTGATTACTGGGTAATGCCAAAACTGAAAGAATTATGGAGCAAGATACCCTTTGTTAAAAAATGGTATATCTATAACGATTAGTGGTGATTCTTTGTGGATAAACAAGTATTAATAGCATTAGATAAAGTAAATTCAGAGGTTGACAGATTACTGTCAACCTCTGCTTTAGTGGTGCGTAAGTTCACAAGTCATTTACGCGGTGCAAAAGGAAAAGGAATTCGCGCGCTTTCAGTTATTGTTAGTGCACTTGATGAAAACAATGATATTTCAGATGATGCAATTCGTTTTGCAGCAGCGATTGAAATATTCCATCTTGCAACACTTGTTCATGACGACGTTATGGACGATGCAGATTCAAGACGTGGTATTCCAACACTCCATAAATTATATGGCCACAAAACGGCTGTAATAACTGGAGATTACTTACTGGCTTTAGCCATGAGTTATTTAAATGGTATTGAAGATAAAAACAAATATATAGATTTTAACTTCTCAGATATACTACTTGATGTAGCTGTTGGAGAGTTAAATCAACATATTAACAATGGTAACCTTAATTTAAGTATTAAAGATTACCTAGAAATAATTCGCGGTAAAACTGCAAAATTGTTCGAAGCCTCATTTTATGCAGGTGCCATAACTTCTGTTAATGATCAAGTAGAAATTGAGAAGTATAAGAAGTTGGGTGATCTAGTAGGGATGATGTTTCAGATTAATGATGACTGTATAGATTTTGAATTTAATGAAGACGAAGCATTGAAACCAGTTCAATCAGATTTTGAACAAGGTGTGATGACACTTCCTTTATTATATTCATTTGAAAAAGATCCAGAGAGTAAAAATAAAAATCTTGATCGATCAATGATCAATAAACTGGTTAAAAAATTCGATGGTGTAGGTTTTGCTAAAAGAAAATCTAGTAAATACTATCAAGAATCATTAGACATTATAGAAAGTTTAACTTTAAGTGAACTGAAATATAACTGTCTTATAGAAGTGGTTAAAAAGGCACATAATACAATATGAAAAAACTTTTAATTTATGTAGAAATTCAAACTAAAATAACAAGTTTACTAACATTTTCTTTGGTAATGTTGGTCTTAAATTATCATAATGTAGATATTAATGTATTGAATACAGCAGTATTCTTTGCAGGTATGTTTTTGTTTGATTTAACAACGACAACCATTAATAACTATATTGATTCAAAAACAAATCATGAAGACTTTGGGTTTCCAAGAAGCACACTAAAAATAATTATGTTAACATTACTGGCTTTAAGTATCCTATTTGGATTATGGCTTGTGGTCTTAACGGATTGGGTAGTATTACTACTTGGAATGTTCTCATTCTTTGTAGGTATTATCTATACTTTTGGTCCAATTGCAATCTCAAGACAACCTTATGGTGAAATTGTATCAGGTATATTCTATGGTTATGTTATGACTTTTATACTTGTATACATTAACTTACAAAGTGCGTTTCTAAGTGTTACGCTTGGAAGTTCAATATCAATTATATTGAATTCAAAGTTAATGATAGGATTCTTAATCTTAGGATTTATTCCTACTTTATTAACTTCAGCAATCATGCTGGGAAACAATACATGTGATGTTGAAAAAGATGTTCTTGTTAATAGATTTACTTTACCTTTCTATATTGGTAAAGAGAATGCTGTTAAGTTATTGATATCTTTATATGCATTAGTCTTTGTAGGAGCGATTGTAGGGGTTCTTACAGGGGTATATCCAGTATATGCGCTTGTGCTGCTACTTCTAGCACCAAAGGTCTTAAAGAACGCTAAAGACTTAGGTATTGAGTATTCAAAGGAAAGATCATTTCCATTTGTTATTCAAAACTTCATTATGGTAATGGCGGTATTAATCCTAGTGATGATTATTGCAAACATTATTTAATAATAAATTATTTTAAGAGCGATACATTCTAATATGTGTCGCTCTTTTCTTATTTTAAAGAAGTATAGAACTTGTAATTCTATCTTATAGGCATGAATTTAGGAAAGACTGTATCATCTAAGAGTCTATATGTTATAATATATTTCGTATTAATAGAAATGAGGCGTGACATATCAAATATTTTAAAATACTTGTAGATTTGGTAATTCTACTTGTCATATACATGAAACTCGTAAAACCAAAATTAGAAAAACAAAGTTTAAGTAACAAAATACTTAAGACCCTATTTTATATTTACTTAGTAGGGGTACTCTTTGTTACAATGATGCCAATTGCAGTTAATATATTTGGATCCATATCAATCTTATTAAGAGGATTTCAAAGTATGAGCATGTGCCCCTTTGATGATTTAATCCGTGGGAGATCACACGCTCTAGAGCAGATTCTACTTAATATACTAATGATGATTCCCATGGGACTCATGCTACCACTGATTTATAAAACAAAGTTTATGAAGACAGTTGGAATAGTATTTCTATGTAGTTTATCAATTGAGTTAATTCAACCTTATCTGATGGCTGGAAGAGCATCAGATATCACAGATATTATTACAAATACAAGTGGTGGTGTTATTGGATATCAAACCTATATAATACTGAGACCTATATTAAATAAGTTAGTAGAAAAAGTTGATCAAATATAAATAAAACAGGAGCACGACATATATCGTGCTCCTGTTTTATTTGATAAATTTATTTATGAACTTCTAATCTAATGGAGTCCATGTAAAACGCTTAACAACCATGGTACTGATACCATATAGTAGGATAATTCCTAATACCCAGAATAGGTGAGTTAGGTTAATTGGTACTAGATCTACCGTATAGGATAGATTTGTTGTAACAATAACAAGTGTTGCAGTCACTGCAATCAGTGTTGCAATAACAAGAGTTGTTGAAGGTTTGTTTTTAAATGATAATGGATTTTTAGTTCTAATAATAAAGATAATTAATGCTTGTGATATGATACCGAATGTAAACCAGAACACTTGGAACTGGATTGCTTGTTCAGGTGTATTAATACCCAGAACAAACCATAATACAATAAAGCATAGAATATCAAAGATTGAACTTAAAGGTCCAAATATCTTCATAAAGTGTACCAGAGCATCACTTGATAAGCGTTTAGGCTTTAATAAGTCATTCTCATCAACATTATCAAATGGAATTCCTGTTTGAGCTAAGTCTGAGAGTAAGTTTTGTACAAGTATATGTACAGGTAGTAAAGGTAGGAAAGGTAGGAAGATACTTGCTACAATAACAGATATCATGTTACCAAAGTTACCACTTACTGCTAACTCTAAGTATTTAATCATATTAACAATTGTTTTACGTCCTTCTAGAATACCAGCTTCTAAAACGTGTAAGTCTTTTTCAAGTAGAATGATATCAGCACTTTCTTTAGCGATATCAACTGCTGTATCAACTGAGATACCTACATCCGCTTGTTGCAGAGCAAGTGCATCGTTGATGCCATCTCCAAGATAACCAACAGTATGTCCTTTATTTTGGAATGCTTTTACAATTCTTTGTTTTTGAGTAGGGGATATCTTAGCGAACAATTTACAAGTTTCTACAATAGATTCAAGTTCTTCATCATTCATTGCTTCTATATCATTACCCATATAAGTAATATCTGTATCAATTCCAACTTTAGAACAAACTTTCTTAGCAACACCCAGTGAATCACCTGTTATAACAACAACTTCAACACCATGATCATGTAAGCTTTCGATGGTTGGCTTAGCACTTTCTTTAGGTGGATCTAGGAAACCGATAAATCCAATCAGTACGAGGTCATTTTCATCCTCTACACCAAATTCATGTTCTAGTGGAATATCATTTTTCTGAGCAACAGCAATCATTCTTAATCCATCATGATTGTGTTGTGAGTAAACATCAAGTGCTTCAGCACGTGTTTTATCATCGAGAATAGAAACAACACCGTCTCTATCAATATACTTAGTATTTTCAAGTATTTCTTCTACAGCACCTTTTGTAATCAACTGACGCTTTCCTGATTGATCCTCTAGGATAACACTCATTCTACGTCTTGCGAAATCAAAAGGAATTTCATCCACAACATCATAGTAGTTAACCAAGTCATACATATTATAACTTTCAGCTCTATCAATGATTGCCAGGTCAATAAGGTTTTTAAGTCCACTTTGGAAGTAAGAGTTTAAGTATGCATGTCTTAAGATACGCATATCATCATTACCTTTAACATCCATATAACGTTCTAAGATGATTTCATCTTGAGTTATGGTACCTGTTTTATCGGTACATAGGATGTCCATTTCACCAAAAGTCGAAATAGAGGACTGTGATTTAATAATTGTTTTATGTCGTGCCATATTGATAGCACCACGTGAGAGTCCACTTGTCAGTGCTACGGGTAACATTTCAGGTGTTAGTCCAACTGCAACTGTAAGTGCAAATAAGAATGCTTCAACGAAGTCCTTCTTTAAGAAACCATTGATGATAAATATGATTGGTATCATCAGTAACATTAATTTAAAGAGTAGTTTTGAAATAATTGAGATTGAGTTTTCAAAACTTGTAGTATTTTCAATTTCTCCAAGACTTTTGGCCATACTACCTAAGTAAGTATCATCACCACGTCTTATAACAACCCCACGTCCTGCACCAGATACAACGTTTGTACCCATCAGTGTAAGGTTTGAATAATCTGTTTCTTGTTCATCAAAGTCTTTATCAAATCCAACAAACTTTTCAATAGGTAATGATTCACCTGTTAATGTTGCTTGGGATAAGAATAGGTCTTTGGCTGATATAATCCGCAAATCAGCTGGAATAATGTCTCCGGCTGATAAACGTATGATATCACCCAAAACTATTTGGTCAATTGATGTTTCAATAAATTCACCATCTCTAAGTACAGCGGTTGTGTTGGATACCATATCCAATAGTTTTTCACCTGCTGCTGTTGAGCGCTCATCTTGTATAAAGGATACAAGTGTTGAAGCCAATACAACAAAGAGTAAGATTGTAATTGTAATAAAGTCTTTTTCTTTATTAATGAGAATGTCATTAATGAAGGTAATTGCAATAACGACGATTAAGACCATGTTGAATGGATTAATCAATACGTTAACAAATCCAATAAATGGATTTCTCTTTTTAGCCTTGCTAATTTCATTAGTACCAAATTTTTCCAGTCTTTCTTCCGCTTCCTCTTGCGAGAATCCTGTATCTTTAGCATCTACTAATTCAAATAGCTCATCCTGGGATGATTTTAATAGCTTTAGAATATCTAATTTCATAAGTATAATCTCCTTCCATATATTTAAGAATTATATGGACAGTAAATTATCAGGTTGAAGTCCGTGGTATTACAGGGGTCTTCATCTAGAATCTGTCCGCAAATATTACTATAGCAACTTCGAGGGTTCATGTACTACCACCACCGCCTTTCACTTCCTTATTGTACCAATTTACAAGACAAAGTGCAATTATATGGAAGATATCATGTTTGGATAAAAAGGATATTAAAATAAAATAAAGTTGTGAAAATATTATTTTCAATGTATGGTATAATATTAAAAATATGGAGGAGAAAGTTATGAAATATAAAGCAATATTATTTGATCTTGATGGAACTTTAATGCCTACTTCTAATGATGATTTTATGAAGGTATATTTATCTACATTAACAGAGGTGATGGCACCTTATATTGATCCTAAGACACTTATGGAAAATATGTGGGCAGCACTGGATACAATGCTGCAAGATACAACAGATGCATTAAATGTGGATGTATTCTTTGGTAAGTTTAAAAGTTTAATTGGTGTGGAATTATTTGAAGCAGTTGAACCAAAATTTGATAACTATTATAGAAATGAGTTTTCAGCTTTAAAAACTGTATTGGATGACAATACTAAGATGATTGAAACAATAGATTACCTAAAAGATAAAGGGTATAAATTAATTATTGCAACAAATCCTATGTTTCCACCCATTGCAGTTGAGAAACGTGTAGAGTTTTCAGGGCTCAATGTTGAAGACTTTGATTATATCTCTAACTTTGAAGAGCATACATCTACAAAACCTCATATAAACTATTATAAAGAGGTATTAGAAAAGAATGATTTAAATGCTGAAGATTGTTTAATGGTTGGTAATGATATGCAAGAAGATATGATTGCAAAAGAGTTGGGAATGGAAGGTTGGATTATTACTGATTATCTTATTTCAAGGGATGATAATGATATATCTGATTGGTCAGGAACAAGAGATGAATTTTATGAACGGGTAAAGGTGACACTCTAATGAAAATCGGAAGCGTTAAAGAGATTAAACCTTTTGAAAACCGTGTTGGATTAACACCAGCACATGCATATGAATACATTATGGCAGGACATGAAGTATTTGTAGAATCAATGTGTGGTGATGGAAGTGGTTACTCCGATCATGACTATGAAGATGTTGGCGTAAAGGTATTTAAGAGTGCAAAAGATGTTTGGAACGCAGTAGATTTTATGCTAAAGGTAAAAGAACCTTTAGAAGAAGAATATGATTTACTTAAGGAAGACCAAATACTTTTCACATACCTACACCTTGCAAGTAATCCAAAACTGGCACAGGCATTAAAATTAAAAAGAGTAAAGGCTGTATCTTATGAAACAGTTGAAGATGAATTTGGTAGATTACCATTATTAAAACCTATGAGTGAGGTTGCTGGAAGATTGGCGATTCAAGAAGGTAGTAAATACCTTGAGAAACAATATGGCGGTAAAGGAATTTTACTTTCTGGAGTACCCGGAGTACGTGGTGGTAATGTTGTTATTATCGGTAGTGGTGTTGTAGGCATGAATGCTTGTAAAACAGCACTGGGTATGGGAGCGAATGTTACCGTGCTGGGAAGAGACTTATCACGTCTTGATTACTTTAGTGATGTATTTAATGGTCAAATACAAACCATCTTTTCTGACAGAATCAATATCGAAAGAGAACTTAAATCAGCAGACCTTGTTGTTTGTTCAGTACTAGTACCCGGTGGAAAAACTCCAAAACTTATTCAAAGAAAACACTTAAGTATGATGCAAAAAGGAACCGTCATTGTGGATGTTGCAATTGACCAGGGTGGATGTTGTGAGACAAGCCGTCCAACAACACATGATGATCCAATCTATGAGGTAGATGGTATTATCCATTACTGTGTAGGTAATATGCCAGGAGCAGTTCCAATGACAGCAACACAAGCTTTAAGTAATGCTACATTACATTATGGCATGATGATAGCTAACTTAGGCCTTGAAGAAGCAATCGCAACTTCAAGCAGTATTGCGAAGGGTTTGAATGTATATAAAGGTGCAATCGTCCACCCACAAGTTGCAGAAGCTTTAGGTGAAGATTTTGTATCGTATGAAAATCTTGTGTAGAGATGGAAATAATTCAAAATAATTGTTATAATATTAATAAGATACAAAGGAGGTGGCCATCATGCCGAATATAGTTACGCATGGTTTAATGGCACTCGATGTTTATAATCAAATTGATGCATCAAGAGTGAAATCAGCAATCAAAGATTATCCAAAGTCTTATTTGTTAGGAAGTAATGGTCCTGACATTCTTTTTTATTACCAAGCAATGCCTTGGCAAAATAAAGAAGCAAATAAAGCGGTTGCTGATTGTGGTCATGCGGTCCATTCCTCGAACATTAATGAGTTCTATAATGAAAGTCTAAAATTTATCTTTAGTATTAAGGATAAACGCAGACAAGATATACTCATTGCTTATATAGCAGGTCATTTACAACACTGGGTGCTGGATTCACTTGCACACCCATTTATATTTTATAGGTCAGGCCCACTAAAAGGTCCCAGACCCAATGATCACTATCGCTATGAGTCTATGATAGATTCATTAATGGTTCTATATGTAAAACGTAAGACACTTCAACAACTAAAGGTCAAAAGATTTGTAGATGTTAATGAAGAAGAAAGACGTGTAATAGCAAGTTTTTATCAAAATATGCTATCGAGTGTATTTGATAGAAATCTAGATGCTAAAGTAATTGAAGATGCTATCATCACATTTAAGAAAAGTTTAACTTATCTGTATGATCCAAATAACATTTATTATCCAATGCTAAAAGCACTGGATAAAAAGGCGAAAGTTTCTGGTAAATATTCAAGTCATGTTGTGCACTCAAGAATTGATGCAAAAGATGATGTATTGAATTTAAAACATGAGAGTTGGTCAAATCCAACCAACATTGAAGAAACATCGACTCAAAGCTTTGTTGATATTTACAACCAAGCAATTGATGTTGGTATAGATTCGATAGAATATCTTAACGAATACCTTGAAGGTAAACATGATAATTTTGATTTACTACTACAAGGTAGATGTTATGACACAGGACGTGCCGAAGGTGTAAAGATGGAGTATTTTGATAGTATTTATTTAAAAAGGTTTTAAAGAAAACAGGAGGCTTACATTATGCTAGTTTATATTCACGGGAAAAATATTGATATTACAGACGCAATGCACAACAGGATTGAAACAAAATTGAGTTTCATGGATAAGTATTTCGAATTAGATGATTCATATCGTGCAAATGTTATTGTTAACTCACAAAAACCAACAATAGTGGTTGAAATTACAATACATACTAAGTTTGGTATTCTAAGAGCAGAGGTTGAAAATATTGACTTCTATGCTGCTCTTGATATTGCAGTTGATAAATTAGAAGATCAAATTAGACGTCAAAAAACTAAACTATCACGTAAAAACAGAGAAAGTCTATCACAAGCATTTCTTGATGTAATTGAAAAAGAATCAGTTACTGAAGAAGAAGCAAAACTTGTTAGAACTAAAACCATTGTTGCTGATAAAATGGATCTAAGTGATGCAGTACTTAGTATGGAATTATTAGGCCACTCATTCTTTATTTATACAGATGATGAAACCAATGAAGTTGCAGTTGTTTATAAACGACATGATGGAGACTATGGACTCTTAGAAGTTGAAAAATAGTATTAATTTATAAATTTATTTTATTATGTTATAATTTCATTAGTACATGGAGGATAAGACAATGAGCTTTAAAAAGACAATTAAAAGTATTTTAAGTCCAATTGAGGATGAAGATTATATCGAGTTTGACGCACCAGAAGTATCAGGTGAAGGATTGAGCCAATACGAAAAGAGTAAATCAAATGGAATTAATTTTCCTAAAGATGCTCAAATGGTTCTTTTTGAGCCCCGTTCATTTGAAGAAGCAGATGAAGTTGCGAAACACTTAAAAGAGAAAAGAGCTGCTGTTGTCAATTTACATAGACTCCAAAGAGACTATGCACAAAGAACAATCGACTTTTTATCAGGAGTTGTATTTGCACTTGATGGTGAAATTAAAAAGATTGGTCACGATGTAATATTATGTACACCTAAAACAGTTTCTGTTGAAGGCGAAATTAATATGAATATCGAAGATTTAGATGAATAATGTTAAAAGGTATTCCAAGTAAGAAGCAAGAATATCTGGAACAAAAAGAATATCAATCTCGATTAGAAGCCGATATTGCCCAGCTTATTAACGAAAACAATGTCTTGAAAAAGCGAATTGTTAATTTAGCAAGTGAACTTGATTATACTAAAAGAGTTTATGATGAGAAATATCATAAATTAAAAGAACAAGAAAATAACTTGTCAAACAGGATATCACTTGTAAATGAAAAAACAAATGATATAATAATTACGGCGTATAAAAACGCAGATATTATTGTAAGTGAAGCATTAGCTTCAGCACATCTTGCATTAAGGCAAATGAATACACTTCAAAGTGTCTCATATGACTTTAAAAAGAGATATGAAAACAGCGTTAAACATCTTGAAGGGGTACTTGAAGGTATTCAATCAGATGAACTTAAAAATTTAATGATATTTAACAAAGACCACGACACATTCTTTAAAGAATAGTTATTAGAGACTTCAGGTTAGGTGAAACTGAAGAGCTATCTTAAATGAATATCACGTGTGAGTTAGTTTCTTGAAATAGTAGTAAGGAAACCGTTTGATCGCGTTATAGATTGTTAAGTGCATGATGAAAATCATGAATTTAGGTGGTACCACGCAAAAGCGTCCTATTCAGGGCGCTTTTTTTATTTATTACAAGAAGGAGATAGATTTATGAATTATAAGGACACACTGCATCTTCCAAAGACAGACTTTGAGATGCGCGGAAATTTGAATAAAAAAGAAACAGGTATCTTAGAAACTTGGGAAGCAATGGACATTTACAAAAGAATGCAAGATACACGTGTTGATGCACCTGTATTTGGTTTTCATGATGGTCCTCCATATGCAAATGGACATATCCACTTAGGACATGCTTTAAATAAATCATTAAAAGACTTTATCGTAAGATCAAAATACATGGCAGGATATAAAGTTCCATACAGACCAGGTTGGGATACACATGGTTTACCAATTGAAGTTGAAATTCAAAAACAAGGTGTAGATCGCAAGACTATGCCAACAGCAGAGTTTAGAAAGTTATGTGAAGAATTTGCAAGAAAGCAAATTGAAATCCAAATTGGAGACTTCAAAGCTTTAGGAACAGTAGCTGACTACAAGAATCCTTATGTAACACTTGATAAAGATTATGAAGCAAAACAATTAGAAATCTTTGCAACAATGGCTTTAAAAGGCATGATTTACAAGGGCTTAAGACCCGTTCACTGGTCACCATCTAGTGAAACAGCACTTGCAGAGGCAGAAATTGAATATAAAGACCGTAAAGACCCACAGATCTATGTTAAGTTCAAAGTTGTCGATGGTAAAGGATTACTGGATGACGATGCTTACTTTGTAATCTGGACAACAACACCTTGGACAATCCCAGGTAACTTAGCAATTTCTGTAAATGGAAGTTTAGACTATGTACTTGTAGATACAGAAAAAGGTCACTTTGTATTACTTAAAAAATTATATGAAGAAGTACTGGAAACATTAGACTTAACAGGTACTGTCATTAAAGAATTCAAAGGATCAGAACTTGAAGGAATGACAACACAACACCCACTTTATGACCGTTTATCACCAATTTTACTTGGTGATCACGTAACAGATGAAGCAGGTACGGGATGTGTTCATACTGCACCTGACCATGGTGTAGAAGACTTTGAGGTTGCTGCAAAATATGGTATTAAACCAATTATGCCAGTAGATGACAAAGGACACTTAACAGATATTACAGGACCATTCTCAGGAATGTTCTTCGAAAAAGCTAACAAAGAGGTTACTGTTGCACTTGAAGAAGCAGGCGCACTTTTAAAATTAGGTTGGATTAATCACTCCTACGCACATGACTGGAGAACTAAAAAACCAATTATTTACCGTGCTACTACACAATGGTTTGCATCAATTAATCAAGTTAGAGAACGTGTATTAGAAGAAATTGAAAATGAAATTAACTGGATCCCATCATGGGGTAAACTGCGTATGCACAATATGATTGCAGACCGTGGAGACTGGTGTATTTCAAGACAAAGAGTTTGGGGTGTTCCAATTCCAATTATTTATGCAGAAGATGACACACCAATTATTGATGAAAAAGTATTTGAACATATTGTTAATTTAGTAGCAGAACATGGATCAAATGTTTGGTTTGAACGTGATGCTGAAGATTTATTACCAGAAGGATTTACACATGTTGGTTCACCAAATGGTAAATTTAGAAAAGAAACAGACATCATGGATGTTTGGTTTGACTCAGGTTCATCACATACTGCAGCTTTAAATCATGATGAAACACCACTTCCTGTAGATTTATACTTAGAAGGATCGGATCAATACCGAGGATGGTTTAACTCATCACTAATTATTTCAACAGCAGTATATAATAAAGCACCTTACAAAAATGTATTGTCACATGGATTTATTATGCAAGATGATGGCGAAAAAATGAGTAAGTCTAAAGGAAACTCTAAGAGCCCACGTGATATCTTTAGTACTCTTGGTGCAGATATCCTAAGACTATGGGTTGCAAGTGTTGATTACCAAAGTGATGCACCATACTCAGATAATGTATTAAAACAAGTTACGGAAACATACCGTAAAATTAGAAATACATTTAGATTTATGCATGGAAACTTGCAAGATTTCGATTACGAAAAAGATGCAGTTGATGTGAAATATATGAGTGTACTTAACCGTTATGTATTAAACGAAGTAAACTCTCACAACAAACGTGCACAAGAAGCATATGCAGCATATGATTTCCAACGTATGACAGTTACTGTAAGTACAGCACTGACAAACTTAATGAGTGCATACTACTTAGACTATACAAAAGATATTCTTTACATTGAGAAAGCAGATGCACAAGCAAGAAGAGAAATTCAAACAGTACTTTATGAAGCACTACTTGTATACTCACGCTTAATGGCACCAGTTCTTGTTTATACAACTGAAGAATTAAACAGAGTCTTCAGACCACAAGATGAAAGTGTTCACTTAAGTAAATTTGTAAGTGTAAAAGATGCAGCACTAAGTGATGAAGAAGTTCAAGGATTTGAAAGACTATTTGAAATTAGAGAAGCAGTATATAAAGCATTGGAAGACAAACGTGCAGAGAAAGTAATTGGAAAATCACTGGAAGCAAAAGTACTTCTAAACTTAAATGCTGAAGATAAAGCACTTGTTGAAACATACCTTGGTGAGAGAAAATCACAATGGTTCATTGTATCAGAGTGTGAACTAGTTGAAGATACACTACCTGAGGTAATGGGTGTTATGGTGGATGCAGTACCATTTGTTGGTGTAACATGTCCACGATGCTGGAACCTTGTTAAAACAGTTGATGAAGACGGTCTGTGTGAACGTTGTCACCATGTATTAAAGGACTAATTATGGAAATAAAATCACCACAAAATCAAGTGATTAAAGATTTAATCAAATTAAAAACCAAGAAGTATCGTGATAAAACAAACACGATACTTGTTGAAGGTGACCATTTAATAGAAGAAGCAAGTGTTGCAGGTTTGATTATTAAGACGCTGGGTAATGATAATGATGATATTATTATCAACGACATTGTCTCTTCAAAACTCTCACTGACTTCATCAGGTTCAAAGCGTTTTGCACTTATCAACAAACCACAGTATAAATTAAATGTGGGTAAACGATACTTAGTGCTCGATGGAGTACAAGATCCAGGAAATGTTGGAACCTTAATACGCAGTGCCTATAGTTTCGGATTTGATTTTGTAATCCTATCTTTAGACTCTGCTGATGAATACAATGATAAAACTGTTAGATCCAGTCAAGGATCTGTATTTCATATCCCTTGTTTGAGAATGGAACTTTCAGAAATATACGCCTATTTTAAGAAAAACAATATAAAAACATATGCAACACATGTTGAGGATAAATCATTACAACTTGAGTCTGTTAACACAAATGAGTCTCTTGCAGTTGTAATGGGATCTGAAGGAAGTGGCGTCAGTGAATTGACACTAAAATCCGCTGATTCAACCCTTCATATCGAAACGTCAAAGTTTGAATCTTTAAATGTTGCAATCGCAGGTGGTATCATCTGTTATAGATTACGCGTGTAATCACAAGCCTTGAGTGTGCCTTCTTAACCCTTTATACTAATAGGGTAGAGGAGGCATTTATTATGAAATTATTTGATTTATTAAGAAAACGTCATTCAGAATACAAGATAGAAAAAACATCTAGTTTGAGTGATGATGAAGTAGCTGAACTTGTGAAAACAGCAATGGTTCTATCACCATCATCCATGTTCTCACAATCTCAAAGAGTTGTAGTTTTATTTGGTGAAAAAAATGAAGCGTTCTGGAATCTAACGCTAGAGGAACTAAGAAAAGTTGCTCCTGAAAAAGGATTTGAAAAAACAGTTGCTAAAATTGAAGCATTTAAAGGTCAAGGAACGGTACTATTCTATTCAGATACAAAAGTAACCCAAAAACTTGAAGAGAAATATCCTCTATATGCATCAAATTTCCCTGGATGGGCAGTACAAGAAAATGCTATGTTACAAATTGTAATATGGACTGCACTTGCAGAAGCTAACATTGGTGCAAGTTTACAGCACTATAATCCAGTTATTGATGAGGCTGTAGTAAATGCATTTGGTATTGATCCAAGTTGGAAACTTGTTGCACAAATGCCATTTGGTGGTGCAGAGTTTAATAACAAACCAAAAGAAAAACTATCAACAGATACAACTGTAATCATACAAAAGTAAATTTTAGTCCATATGAAAATATGGACTTTTTTATTTCAAATTTAAAACTCTTTAAAATCAATAGGTTAGTACACTTTTTTTTGCTATAATATAAGCATAACAAGAAATTTATACTCAATGTATAAAAAAACAGCATATTATATTAGGTAAGGTGATAAGATGATCAAATTTCCAAGTAAACTTGTTGATATTTTGACGAAAATTAACGCAAGGGGATATGAAGCGTATTTCGTTGGGGGATGTATCAGAGATGCTATCCTTGGTATTGAGACACACGACATAGATATAAATACAAATGCAACAACAGAAGTACTTTCTGAACTTTTCAGTATGTATTCTCCAACTGTATATGAAACATACGGTAATTTAACCTTTAAGTTAGATGAATACAATATTGATATTACAAGATTTAGAAAAGAAGGAAAATATATAAAGCATAGATATCCAACGGGTATCAATTTTAACGCGACTTTAAAAGATGATATCATGAGACGTGATTTTACAATTAACGCACTTGTATATCATCCTAATAAAGGGATTGGTGATTTAGTTGGTGGACTTGAATCATTAAAAAAGAAAGAGATGAAGACTGTAGGTAATGCTTATTTAAAGCTAAATGAAGATTACTTAAGAATGTTAAGAATGGTAAGATTCTCATCAAAGTTAGATTTTAATATCGAACCACAAGCTTTTAGAATATTAAAAGAACACTATTATAGAGTGGCTTCATTGGGGTTATCTCAAATAGAAAATGACTTCTTAGGATTTTTAGATACAAAAGGATTTGTCAAGAATGCATTAGAAAACCCATGGCTTGTGACTGAGATAATAACAGAATTAAAAGAAGCAGTTGAATTTAGCCAGAGTAATATATTTCATAGCTATGACTTATTTGAACATACCATCCGTGTTGTGGATAATGTGAACACACTTGAACTAAAGATTGCAGCACTTTTCCATGATATTGGAAAGATAAAATGTAAAAAAGAAAATGCAGATGGAACATTTTCTTTCCCAGGTCACTCAAGTGAAAGTTTAAGAATTATGAACCGCTACTTTAGTGAGTGGAACTTAGATAAACATACAAAAGATACAGTTAGGAAACTGGTTCTCTTACATGACTTATCAATACCAATGAACTATATTGAAATGAAAAAACTTGTAAGTTTAAATGGTGTTAGATTTATGCGTAAACTAATCGCATTAAAAAGATCTGATAACCTTGCGAAAAGTAAGCATGCTTACTATCAAGTAGAGAAATGTGATAACTATCTGATGTTCTTAGATAGAATAGAAAAAGAAAAACCAGCAGTATCGATAAAAGATCTTGCTATCACAGGTGATGAAATAGATTCAGCACCACAAGTTCGTACTAGGATCCTCAATGAACTTATTAATCTTGTTATTGAAGAGAAACTAGAAAATAACAAAGATGCGCTTCTTAAAGCAGCAATAAGGATAAGAGATGCCATATATTAATGTATTAGATGTTAGAAAAACATATCAAATGGGAGATTTAAAAATAAACGCAGCAGACGGTGTGGATTTTGAAATTGCTCAAGGAAGCCTGACAGTCATTGTCGGACCAAGTGGTGCGGGGAAAACAACCGTCATGAACATACTTGGAGGTATGGATTTACCAACATCAGGCAGCGTCTTTGTTGATGATAAAGAAATTAGTAATCTGAATGATGGAGAACTAACAAAATATCGAAGAGATGATGTCGGATTTGTTTTTCAATCTTATAACTTAATATCAAATTTAACAGCACTTGAAAATGTTGAACTGGCGACACAAATTTGTAGTGATGCAAAAGATCCAAGAGAAATACTAAGACAAGTAGGTCTGGGTGATCGTTTGGATAACTTTCCAGCCCAACTATCAGGTGGTGAACAACAAAGGGTAGCGATTGCACGTGCTATTGCTAAAAACCCTAAGATCCTGCTATGTGATGAACCAACCGGTGCACTGGACATAGAAACAGGAAAACAAATATTAAAAGTACTACAAGATTGTAGCCTTGAATATAATATGACAGTTCTTATTATTACGCATAATAAAGCAATCACTGGCCTTGCTAATCAAATAATTGAAATAAGAGATGGTAAGGTCGCGTCAAATATTATGAATGATAAAATATTATCAGTGGATGACATCCAATGGTAAAAGATTTAATTAGAGAGATTAAAAGTAAATTATATCAATTCATTGCACTCACACTCATTACAATGTTAGGTGTAGGCTTTTTTGTAGGAATACAAGTAACTGGATATGATATGCGAAAAACAGGGGACGCTTATATGGATGAGCGTTCTGTTTTAGATTACACACTCAAACATTCTTTAGGAATAGATCAAGAAATGATAGATTCTCTTAATGATGCTTTAGAAACAGAAGTATTGGGTGTTGTTGAAGAAGATATGTTTGCAAGAAATGAAAAATTCGATGATGTTGTTAAAGTGATATCTTATACAGATGTTACTAAAAATGACCTTACACTGGTATCAGGAAGACTTCCACATGAAGCTTTAGAAGTAGTTGTTGATCAGATAATGGTAGAACTTTATGACTTAAAGATAGGTGATGAACTAAATCTCATGAAAAATGAGATTTTTACTCCAAGTAGTGTCAAGATAGTTGGATTTGTAGAATCTAGTCTCTATATGAATTTAGAGCGTGGACAATCCTTATTAGGAATTGGAAAAGTAAAAGGATTTATTTATACAAAAGATATTCCAAGACTTAGTGATGAGCTTATCTATACTAGCGTTCGGATTAAGGATGCAAAAGTAGATGTCGAATATACGATTGGAAAAATCGAAGAAAATCTTTCACTAGAAAGATTCAATCGACTTATCGAACCAGAAAAAGAAAAGCTGGTAGATGCTCAAGTTGAACTTGATAAGGCCAAAGAGGCAGCAAAGAGTGAATTTGAAAAAGCGGATCAAGAAATAGTAAATGCAACAGCAAAACTTGAAAAATCAAAGACAGAGCTTGAAGCGGGTATTAATCAACTATCATTTATTCCCATTACAACAGGGACTCTTGATGAACGTTTAGAATTCGCAAGAGCAAGCTACGATAAAGCAATTGATAATTTAAACATTGTTATCACGAGTATCGAGAAGCAAATCGCAGAAACATCATCTCCTGAAATAAAAGAATACCTAGAAACACAACTCAATGAAACACTTTCTGAACTCAACACTTTAAGCACTGAATTTGAAAAAGGTTATGCTCAAATTGCAAGTGGTGTAAAACAATATAATGAAGGTATTCAGAAATTAGAAGAAAGTAAAGAGAAGTTAGCAGCTGAGAATTTATCTGTTAATAAAAAACTAAGTGATGCACAGGCTGTGATTGATAAAGGATACGCTGACATAGAAGCGGCAGATCATGGTCTTATTTATCTACAAGATAGAAAAGATAGTATTATTGGATATAGAGAATTTTATGATGATTCAAATAGAATAGAGAAAATCGGGAAAGTATTCCCAATCATATTTTTCATGGTATCAATTCTAATTACACTCAGTACAGTAACCCGTCTGATTGAAGAGAATCGCATGGAGATGGGCGTTTATAAGGCACTGGGTTATACATCTCTTAGAACATCTATGAAGTATGTATTGTTTACAGGATTTAGTTGGTTCTTTGGAGCCATACTAGGACTTTTATTCGGATTTTATTTTATTCCACAGATCATATATGATGCATATCGCATCATGTATCAAACACCGGATATGGTAACTGGAATTGTTGTATCCTATGCATATATTCCACTCATTATTAGTTTCATATCTTCAGTTGGTGTTACCTTTATTAAGAGTATGCGTGTTGCAAATGAAAAGACATCACAACTCTTAAGACCTGTTGCACCCAAAGGTGGACAAAGAATACTACTAGAGAAAATCCCTTTTCTATGGAAGAGATTCTCATTTCTTTATAAGGTAAGTTTTAGAAATCTATTTAGAAATAAAACAAGATTCTTAATGACACTTCTTGGAATTGGTGGAACAACCGGACTTCTAATTGTAGGATTTGGTCTGACTCATTCCATATATTCAATAGTAGATAAACAGTTTAATGAGATTATTCAATATGATGGTCTTGTCTATTACGATGAAGACACATTTACAAAAGAAGCATTTGATGATTACATACCAGTTTATGTATCATCAAGTAAACATGAAGGTCATGAGTTCTCAGTATATGTTACAGAAGATTTAAAACACCTTGCTGACTTTATAACATTTAGAGATAGAAAAACAAATGAAGTCATAACATATGATCCAGACAGTGTTATTATTACAGAAAAATTGGCAAGACTTTTAAATGTTAAAGTGGGTGGTAGTGTTGATATTCTAATTGATGATAAACCAACATCCATTAAAATAGATGTCATTACTGAAAATTATGCAAATCACTATATCTATACAAGTAAAGATAAATTAGAAAGTCTCTCACAAAAAACTTACAAAGAGAATATGATTCTCTTTGATACATCACGCACTGATTTAGAGCAAGTATCTGAAGAAATCTTTGCAAGTGATGGGGTACTTGCAGTACAGTTTTTAGAAGAGATATCTAAAACATACCGTGATATGATGCAAAGTTTTGATGTAGTTATTTGGGTTGTAGTAGGAGCTGCTTTGGCACTTGAAATATTAGTACTAACAAATCTTATTTCGATGAATATGAGTGAACGTAAAAAAGAACTTGCAACTTTAAAAGTATTAGGGTTTAATAAAAATGAATTGTCATCTTATATATTGAGAGAAAATATTATACTGACCTTTCTCTCAACAATCTTTGGTTTTGTCTTTGGTAAGGTTTTACACTACTTTGTAGTAACACAAGCTGAGATTGATATGTTGATGTTCAATTATGAATTAAAGGTAAGTAGTTACTTATACGCATTTGCATTAACATTAATATTGTCTATATTGATTAACTATATAATGGCAAGACGTGCGAATAAGGTTAATATGAGTGAAGCATTAAAAACATTTGACCAATAGATGTCAAGAAGGGGATATTATGGAAATATTAGTATTATTATTTATAGTAGGGATTTTGGGATTTGCGGCAATCAGTATCCACAATAAAATTATTCGTTATGATATAAAGGTTGCAGAAGCACTTGCTAACATAGATGTTGCACTTGCAAAACGTTATACAGTAGTTACACAGCTTTTCGAAGTAGCTAAGGGTTATGCAAAGCATGAGAAAGAAGTCCTTGTAAAAGTGATTGAAATTCGTCGTGGTATGAGTGTTGATGAAATTGATACAAAAAGTGAAGCTGTTGAGAAAGAGTTTCTACGTTTTAATGTATTGGCAGAGGCCTATCCTGAATTAAAAGCAGATGCACTCTTTCTAAAACTACAAGATGGTATTAGAGATACAGAAGAACATCTCTCTGCTGCAAGACGTTTATACAATTCAAATGTATCAATCTATAACCAATACATAGAATCTGTACCAGGGACATTTTTTGCTAAGGGTGAGAAAGCAGTTTCTAAAGAATTCCTTAAATTTGATCCGAAATTCTTAGAACCAGTCAAAATTGAACTATAGGAGGAATTACAATGGGAACTATAATTTTTATTTTTATACTGATTGTAATAGGGATATTAATTTTTTCTGTATATACACATATACAAGATAAGTCTTTTAAAAGAGAAGTAGTAAAACCAACATTAGAAAATTTCAATAAAGATTTTGTATATACTGAACTAAAAGGTTTTGATTCAAAAAGAATCGCAGAGACACGCCTTGTCATGCGCGGTAGTGATTATTCAAGTTCGGACTATGTAAAGGGTGTACATGAAGGCTTAGCCTTTGAGTGTGCGAACGTTTATATTGCGGATACAACAACAGATTCGAATAATATATCTCATACAGTTGAATACTTTAATGGTCAATGGCTGATTATAAAGCCAAATCACCTTATTGATAACGAACTCTATATTATCGATAGAAAGCTATCAGCATCTAATCCCAATAGTATTGGTTTTTTCAAAAAAGCGAACCTACAAAAGGTTGAAACTGAAAGTATTGGATTCAATAAAGAATTTAAGGTTTTTGCACACGACCCAATGACTGCATTTAAAATACTTTCACCACAAAAGATATTAGAACTATTTGAGAATCAAGCACAAGATATTTCAGTTTATCTTAATAAGAATGAATTGCATATTGCCATATACTCAGATAAAAAAATGTTTAAAAGGACTGAAATTACACAAGAGAATAGAAAACAAGTAGAAGAAAGAATTATTGATGAGTTGTTATCGCTCTTACATACTTCTGAAATTCTCAACTAGGAGGGGCTATGGAACTATTTTTAATATTTATTATTGCAGTACTTATAATTTCAGTAGGAATATATTTTCATACAAAAGCTGTTAAAGCTTTTAAAAAGAATGTTGTAAAGGTAGCTTTAGAAAAAGTTATTCCAGGTGCTGAGTATTTAGAGATGGATGGCTTTGGTGAAGAGCGAATTAGAGAAACAAGACTTGTACGACGCAGTAATAGATTTAACAGTACTGATTACATCAGAGGTGTATATCATGGTTTAGAGTTTGAATTTGCTAATGTGAACATATCAGACCACCGCTCAGCTGGGAAATCCAGTTATACGGTAGAATATTTTAGAGGTCAATGGCTCATCATTAAGCCACACGTTACTTTAGATACAGAACTCTATATAGTAGATAAAAGATTATATCACTCAGATCCAGATGCAATTGGATGGTTTGATTCAAGAGGCTTAACAAAAGTTGAGACTGAAAGTATTGCATTTAATAAAGAGTTCAAAGTTCATGCAAGTGATCCAGTGAATGCATTTTATATTTTATCGCCTCAAAAAATACTTAGTCTATATGAAAATGAAGCGCAAGATATATCTGTATATTTAAATAAAGATGAATTACATATTGCAATATATTCAGGATCTTTTATATTTGGAAATGAACATGTTAATGAAGAAAATAGGGAGTCTGTTGAGAATAGAATCATTGATGAATTAATCAAAACATTAGGTGCAGCAGATATTCTAAAATAAAAGTGATTTTGTCTAAGTATTGACATTAAGTCTTACATCTTCTAATATAATATAAACTGGAGGAATGATGAGTGAAAGATAAAGATGATTGTTGTAGCTTCTTATTAAAGAAGAGAGAGTGGAGGATTAACCATGAATAGTACACTTGTACAAGTGTTATTATTGGCACTGTTAATACTGATGAATGCTTTTTTTGCAGGCTCTGAAATGGCTTATATTTCTGTAAATATTGGTAAAATTAAAGAACTTGCTAAAAGTGGTGATAAACGTGCAATTAAGGTTGAGAAGATAACAAGCTCCCCATCTAACTTTTTATCAGCAATTCAAGTAGGAGTTACACTATCAAGTATCCTATCGGGTGCCCTGGCATCGGATGCGTTCTCTGATGGTCTAACAAACTGGATTGTATCCATAACACAAAATTCAATAAGTGCAGGAAGCATTAAGCCTTTTGCAGTAATAATTATTACTTTAACGACCATGTATTTGGTCTTGGTGTTTGGGGAACTTGTTCCAAAACGCTTTGCCATGTCACATGCACAAAAGTTTGCACTTTTTAGTGCAACACCAATTACAGTAATATCAGTGGTATTTAAGCCCCTTGTAAGGCTTTTATCACTTTCAACAAACTTGGTCTTAAGAGTTCTTGGAATTGACCCTCACAAGGTTGAGGAGGTTACAGAAGAGGAAATAAGGTTACTTGTTGAACAGGGTGAGATTGATTTAAGTGAAAAAGAGATGATTCGCAATATATTTGAGTTTGATAATCTTGAAGTAGCAGATATCATGACCCATAGAACTGAGATAGTAGCATTTGATATTAATACAAGTTTTGAAGATCTTATGACCCTTGTAAGTAATGAACGTTATACAAGATACCCTGTATATGAAGATAGTATCGATAACATTATCGGTATCTTCCATTTAAGAAGTCTCTTAAGTTATATTCATGAAGGGAAAGATTTTGAAACATTTGAATTTAAATCTGAGATGAGGGAACCATACTTTGTTCCTGAATCAAAAAGAACAGATGAACTTTTTGCAGAATTAAAACTACACAAAACACATATCGCGGTTGTAATCGATGAATATGGTGGTACTGCAGGTATTATTACCATGGAAGACCTTATTGAAGAGGTAATGGGTAATATTATGGATGAGTATGATGAAGATGAAAATGATACCATCACCAATGTACATAAAGACGAATACTTAGTAGAAGGTTATTCAGATATTGAAGAACTAGAAGATATCATTCAAGCAGGACTTCCTGTGGATAATTATGATACTGTAAGTGGATTCGTTATCGGTGAGTTGGGTAGAATACCAACTGAAACGGATGTACATACAGATGCATCAGATTTCACATACAATGGATATAAATTCTCAATTGTTGATATCGACGAGAAAGTTGTATCAAAGGTTAGAGTACTAAAAATAGAAGACACACAAACACAAGACGAAGAATAACTTCGTCTTTATTTATTTACTGAAGAAATAGTGCTATGATAGAGGCACAAAGAGGAGTGGTATTATGAAAGTACGAAACATATTAAAAACAGACGATTTATCAATAATATCAAGAGTATATGTAGAAAGTTTTATAGATACGTATAAAGATTATATTCCAGAGTCCTTTATCAACCGACTTGAAAAAGAAGGTTGGTTAGAAAGTGTTGAGAACCACAAAGATTTCTTTGTCATGTTCTCAGATCAAGATGTTGTCGGATGTGCTGAAATTTCTGATGGTGATGATGGTGATGATGGTGATGTTTCAGGTGAAATAAAGAGTATTTATTTACTGAAGGATTATGTTGATCAAGGTCACGGTCGTTTGCTTTTAAATGCAATGGTTAAAGAACTTGAAGAACGTGGTTATTCCAAAGTCTTCTTGTGGGTACAAGAAGATAACAAACGTGCACATAAATTTTATGAAAAGAATGGGTTTAAACGTATTGATGCCCATAAGAATTTAAATTTAGGTGGTCAAGACTTTATTGTAGTCAAATATGAACTTGATATTTAGTTCAATATTTATTTTGATTAAGATATGATATAATTCATATTGAAGTTATGAAATATAAGGAGATAAAAATGACAAAAGTAGAAATTAAGATTAAAGATTTAGGTGTAATGATTGCTGAGTTAGATGAAACAGCAGCACCAATAACAGTAGAGAATTTTTTAAAGTTAGTAGACGATAAATTTTATGATGGATTAATTTTCCATAGAGTTATTCCTGGATTTATGATCCAAGGTGGTTGTCCACAAGGTACAGGAACAGGTGGCCCAGGTCATCAAATATTTGGAGAGTTCGCAAGTAACGGATTTAACAACCCTCTAAAACATACACGTGGTGTATTATCAATGGCACGTTCAATGATGCCAAACAGTGCTGGAAGTCAATTCTTTGTAATGGTTGCAGATGCTCCACACTTAGACAATGACTATGCTAGCTTTGGTAATATCGTTGAAGGAATCGAAATTGCAGATATGATCGTATCAGCAACACGTGACCACTCAGATAAACCACTTGAAGACATTGTTATTGAATCAATTAAAAGAGTATAAAAAAACACATAAAAAGATAAGGAGGCATAATATGGCTTATCACAGTAATAAAAAACTGTATAGAGATAAAAGTGAAGCAATTCTAGGTGGGGTGTGCGCAGGTCTTTCTGAATATTTTAAGATAGATGTAACAATCATCAGAATCATATTGGCAGCACTTATTCTTATTTATGGTACAGGTTTACTAGTGTATATCATCCTTTGGGTATTACTACCTGAAAAAAGTACACTTGTTTAAAATAAAAGCAGGAGGCGTGAATTTAAAATTCGCACCTCCTGCTTTTTTATTTATGATATGAATGTTTTATCTTTTGGATATTTATTTAATATGGTTACCTTATCGTTTTCGATGCAAACTAGATCTTCAATTCTAATACCACCAACACCCTCTATGTAGATGCCAGGCTCAATTGAGAAACACATGCCATTTTCTATAAGGGTTTGATTTTGTTCAAACACATAGGGTTCTTCATGTGTATCTAGACCAATACCATGTCCTGTTCGATGGGTGAAATACTCACCATAGCCATGTTTGATGATTACATCACGTGCTGCTTTATCAACAAGACCAATCGGTTTACCAATTTCTATAGCATCAATTGCAGCAAGATTTGCTTCAAGTACGATATCATATATTTTCTCTAAGCTTTCATTTCTACCAAAGAAGAAGGCACGTGTCATATCAGACATGTAGTTATTATAGATACCGCCCATATCAATCAAGATAACATCACCCTTTTGAAGTTTACGTGTGCTAGGTATTGCATGTGGGTCTGCAATGTTTTGAGTAAATACTGAGATGGGTTCAAAACTGATACCACTTAAAGGTGATGTGCTTTGCTTTTCAGTGATAATTTTAGCAAGTTCAATTTCGCTAATGCCTTCTTTAAAGTAAGGAATCAGTTCAGACATAATTCTATCATTATGTTCAGATGCGATCTTCATCAACTCAAGTTCTTTAGAATCTTTAATTTGTCTTTGTCTTTCGATGAAGTGTGATCCATCAATAAAGTTACGATTCTTATCTAATAAAGGAATGAGATATCGACTTTCGAAATCTCCCTCAACATAGATATCACCTTTTGGAAGTAGTGTATTAATTTGTCCAATGATGTCTTCACCATCATTATATGAATGTATCACGATATTTGAAGGTTTTGGAAATAAGTTGTTTAATACTAGGAGTGGTTTTTTACCATCTTCTATGATTAACAAGATCAATCTTTTACCTGGATCTACTTTATATCCGATTAGATAAGATATAGTTGTAGGATTTGATATGAGTAAAGTTTTATTACCGATACTCTTTTGTAATTTATCTAATGTCTCCATATGTGTCTCCTTATCATTATAATGGAAGTTTAAGCCTTTCATGATATAATATATGTACATGAAAGGATGATGTATATGTCTAAAAGTAATACACAAAGTATTATCATGGTAAACCAAAAGCATGGTTTAGCAGGTCCACAATTAATCTTGCCATTCTTTCGTCCTATCAGTATCTATGAAATAGAGGATAGTTATGATGCCTTAATTAGAGAAATTAAGGGAACAAGTGGCTTAGATTTTGGAGATGAAATGATTTTGTTCTTAGAGGCCTTTAGGTCATCTTTAGTACAGAAAAATTCAGATCCTTTATTGGAATACTTTATATTCAACTTCAATGCTAATATCGAGATGGATCAATACCATGTCATTATTGAAGCATTAGAAGAATTTATCGAACGTGCAACGGATGAAAATAGACCGATGCACTAAAACTTATTGAAGGGAAGACTAATTGGTTTTCTCTTCTTTTAGTGTTTTAAGCTGGTAAGTTAGAGCATCGTTTGAAAGTTGTAACTCTTTTACTAAGTATAGTAATGAGATTAACAAGAAGATCAAACTTGCAATAAATACCCAAGCAGCAATGCTAATTGGAATGATACTAAACATTTGTAATAACATTGATGCAATGGCTGCAGTAAAAGAGAATGCGCCAAAGAGTTGCATCTTACGAATTAAGTCCATTCTTATTTGTAAATTACTGATCTGATTTAATATAACACCATCCTTAGTTGTATGATGTGTATTGATTAGGTCACGTGTTAAACCAGCAATGGTTAAGAATCTATTTGTATAAGCTAACATCAAAAGAGATGTTGCTGAAAATACAAGTGAAGGTGTTTGTAAATCAATATTCATGATATGTCCTCTTTTCTATTCATATGTATTGAATTCACCTTCTATTATACATAAAATGATACTAATGATAAAGGAGATAAGAAGATGAGATTTATTAAAAATTCAAGTACCAACCCGTTTTTTAACTTAGCACTTGATGAGTATGCAATGAGACATATTGATGTAGAGGAGGATTTTTTCTTTCTATGGCAAAATGAACCCTCAGTAATTATTGGTAATAACCAAAATGCAGCAGAAGAGGTCAATAAAAAATTTATAGATGATAACAAAATCCATGTTGCAAGACGTGTGTCAGGTGGAGGCGCAGTATACCATGATTTTGGAAATCTAAACTTTACATTTGTTATTAGTGTTGATGATCCAAAGACAGTGAATTATAAAAAATATGTTCAACCAATTATTGACGCTTTAAAATCAATGGGTGTTGATGCACAGGCAAGTGGAAGAAATGATATCTTAATTGATGGATTAAAGATATCAGGTAACGCACAACGTATGGCTAATGGAAAATTAATGCACCATGGTACATTAATCTTTGATGTTAACATTGAAGATATGGTGCAATCATTAAATGTTGACCCATCAAAAATTGTTTCTAAAGGGGTTAAATCTGTTAGGAGTCGTGTTACTACGATTAAAGAACATTTACCACAAGGGACAACATTAAAAGATTTCTGGGATGAGTTGCAATACTTTCTATCTAATAAAGGTCAAGATGAAGAAATTATTTTGAGTGATGAAGATATTAAGAAGATTGAACAAGAAGCTAAAAATAAATTCTCAACATGGGATTGGGTATATGGAGCATCTCCTAAATTCAATTTAAAGAATGGAAATAGATTTGCTGGAGGACGTGTTGAAGTCTTGGCAGATGTTGAAGAAGGTAAGTTTGTATCTATTAGATTTATGGGTGATTACCTAGGTTTAAGTGATGTAAGTGAATTAGAATCACAGCTAATAGGTGTGAGATTTGATAAGAAGGCAGTTGATGAAATCTTATCTAAACATGATCTAAGTATATACTTTGGTAGCATTACCAAAGAAGAGTTGTTAAGTGTAATATTTCACTAGTTGTGAACAAGCTTAAGAATTTCACAAATTTGAGTATTTTGATTGAATGCTTAATCGTGAAATGATACAGTATATTGGCAGGGCAATGCCCAATGGAAGGGAATGGAATAATGACAAAACGAAAAAAGACAAATGTATTGGATTTTAATAAGCATCTAAAAGACTTAGAAGCTCATTTTCCAATGGTCCAAATTTTGGACGAAACTGGTAAAGTTGTAAACGCAGATTTAATGCCAGATTTAACAGATGAACAATTAGTAGAGTTGTTCTCAGACATGTTATGGTCACGCGCTCTAAACGATCGCTCAACTACTTTAGCACGTCAAGGACGCTTAGGTTTCTTTGCACCAACAGCAGGACAAGAGGCGAGTCAATTAGCAAGTTACTTTGCATTTAATAAAGGGGATATCCTATTACCAGGATACCGAGACATACCTCAATTAATTAAGCATGGACTTCCTGTTCATAAAGCATTCTTATGGAGCCGCGGACACGTTGTGGGTAATGAATACCCAGAAGACTTGAAAGCATATCCTCCACAAATTATTATCGGTGCACAATATGTACAAGCAGCAGGAGCTGGTCTTGGACTAAAACGTCGTGGTAAAGACAACGTAGCACTAACATATACAGGAGATGGTGGTTCCTCACAAGGAGACTTCTACGAAGGAATTAACTTTGCAGGAGCATTCAAAGCACCAGTAGTATTCTATATCCAAAATAACGGATATGCGATTTCTACACCACGTCATAAACAAACAGCAGCAGTTACACTAGCTCAAAAAGCAGTAGCAGCAGGAGTACCAGGAATTCAAGTTGATGGAATGGACCCACTTGCAGTTTATGCAGTAAGTAAGGCAGCTCGTGATTGGGCAATTGCTGGAAATGGTCCAGTTGTAATTGAAACAATTACATCACGCTTCGGTCCTCACTCATTATCAGGTGATGATCCAAAACGTTACCGTGACCAAGCAAGTTTCGACGAATGGGATAAAAAAGACCCACTAATTCGTTTCCGTAACTACTTAACAGAAAAAGGAATCTGGGATGAAGCTAAAGAAGTTGCATTACTAGAAAAAGTTGACGAAGAACTGAAACAAGCAGTTAAAGATGCTGACTCAACACCTAAACAAAAAATCTCAGACTCACTAAAAGTGATGTTTGAAGAGCCAACATATACAATTAAAGAACAAATTAAAGAATTTGAAGCTAAGGAGGGAAATCAATAATGGCAAATTTAACAATGGTTCAAGCCATAACAGATGCACTTGATGTCGCTTTAGAACGTGATGAAAATACAATGATTTTTGGAGAGGACGTTGGAGTTAACGGAGGAGTTTTCCGTGCTACAGAAGGTCTTCAAGAAAAATATGGCGAAGAGCGTGTATTCGATACACCTTTAGCTGAATCTGGAATCGGTGGTTTAGCAATCGGTCTTGCTTTAGAAAAATACCGTCCAATTCCTGAAGTACAATTCTTCGGATTCGTATTCGAAGTTATGGACTCAGTTGTTACACAAATGGCACGTACTCGTTTCCGTTTAGGTGGAAAACGTGAAATGCCAATCACAATTAGATCACCATTTGGTGGCGGAGTACATACTCCTGAATTACATGCGGACAGTTTAGAGGGGCTAATTGCTCAATCACCTGGTATCCGTGTTGTTATTCCAAGTAACCCATACGATGCAAAAGGATTACTACTTTCATCAATCGAAAGTAATGACCCAGTTGTATTCTTAGAACACATGAAATTATATAGATCATTTAGACAAGAAGTTCCTGAAGGATACTATACATTACCATTAGATCAAGCAGCAATTGCAAACGAAGGTCACGATGTTACAATCGTAACTTACGGATACATGGTTCGTGAATCATTAAAAGCAGCAGAAACATTACTTGCACAAGGTGTTTCAGTTGAAGTTATTGATTTACGTACAGTATCACCAATTGATGTTGATACAATTGTAAAATCAGTTGAAAAAACAGGTCGTTTAGTTGTAGTACAAGAAGCACAACGCCAAGCTGGTGTTGGAGCAACTGTTATGGCTGAGATTGCAGAACGTGCAATTCTTAACCTTAAAGCACCTATTGGTCGTGTAGCATCACCTGATACAGTATATCCATTTGGTATGGCTGAAAACGATTGGCTACCAAATGAAGAAGATATCATTAACAAAGTTCAAGAATTAATGAACTTTGACTAGGAGGAAATATGTCATTTATTTTTAAAATGCCAGACCTTGGTGAAGGTATTGTTGAGGGTGAAATCGTACAATGGTTCGTTAAAGAGGGCGACACAGTTGAAGCTGATGCTCCTTTATTAGAAATCCAAAACGATAAAATGGTACAAGAAGTACCTTCTCCAATAAGTGGTAAAGTAACAAAAATTATGTTCCAAGAAGGTGAAGTTGCCAACGTTGGTGATGACCTTGTTGAATTTAACGGTGATGGAAGTGCAGCAGTAGCACAACCAGCTTCAGCTCTAGCTCAAGCAGCAGCACCTGCAGCACCAGTTGCAGCGGCAGCATCATCAAACACATTTACATTCAACTTACCTGACTTAGGTGAGGGAATTCTAGAAGGTGAAATCGTACAATGGTTAGTCAAAGAAGGCGACACAATTGTAGAAGATGCACCATTAGTTGAAATCCAAAATGATAAAATGGTACAAGAAGTTCCATCACCAATAGCTGGTGTTATCTCTAAGATTATTGTTGGAGATGGCGTAGTTGCCAATGTTGGAGATGCACTTGTTGAAATTGCAACAGCAGGTTCAGCTTCAGCTCCGGCTCAAGCGGCAGCAGCAGTTGTAGCAGCACCTACAGCACCACAAGCACAAGTTTCTGGCGCAGTATTTGCTGATAACTCAATTGCAGGACGCGTTCTTGCATTACCAAGTGTACGTCAATACGCACGTGACAACGGAGTAGATCTTACACAAGTTGTAGCAAGCGGTAGAAGAGGACATGTTCTTCTTTCAGATGTTGATGCATTCTTATCAGCACCAACAGCAGCACCAGTTGCACAAGAAACAGTAGTAACTCAAACAGCAGCACCAGTTGCAGCAACAGCAGCTCCAGCAGCAACAGCAGCACCAGTTGTTGTAAAAGGTGAAACTACACGTGAACCTATGAGTATGACTCGTAAAGCAATTGCTAATGCAATGGTTAACTCAAAAGCTAAAGCACCACACGTTACATTATTTGATGAAATCGAAGTTTCAAAATTAATGGCACACCGCTCACGCTTTAAAGATGTAGCAGCAGAAAAAGATATTAAACTAACATTCTTAGCTTATATCGTAAAAGCAGTTACAGCAGTAGTTAAAAAATACCCTGTATTAAATGCAAGTGTTGATGATGCAACTCAAGAAATTGTATACAAAAACTTCTATAACATTGGTATTGCAGCAGATACACCTCACGGTCTATATGTTCCAAATATCAAAAATGCAGATACAAAAGGAATCTTTGCGATTGCAAATGAAATTGTTTCACTTGCAACACAAGCAAATGATGGAAAATTAAAAGGACCAGATATGAGAGATGGTACAATTACTATTTCAAACATCGGTTCAGCTCGTGGACAATGGTTCACACCAATCATTAACTACCCTGAAGTAGCAATCTTCGGAATTGGCCGTATTGATAAAAAGCCAATCGTATTAGAAGATGGTACTATCGGAATTGGTAGCATGATGTCACTTTCATTGAGTTTTGATCACCGTATTATCGACGGTATGACAGCACAACTTGCAATGAACGAATTAAAACGTTTATTAAACGATCCAGAAATATTACTGATGGAGGTATAGAATGGTTGTAGGAGATTTATCATTAGAATTAGATACAATTGTTATTGGTTCAGGTCCAGGAGGATATGTAGCGGCAATTCGAGCAGCACAAATGGGTCAAAAAGTAGCAATTGTTGAAAGAGAATTTATTGGTGGTGTTTGTCTTAACGTTGGTTGTATTCCTTCAAAGGCATTAATTAACGCAGGTCACCGTTACCAAGAAGCAAAAAATTCAGCATCATTTGGTATCATTACTGATGGTGTTGCAATTGATTTCAAGAAAACACAAGAGTGGAAAGATACACAAGTTGTAAAAACTTTAACTCAAGGTGTTGGAATGCTACTTAAGAAAAATAAAGTAGAAGTTATCATGGGAGAAGCATTCTTCAATGATACAAACCAATTACGTGTTATCAATGGTGATGACGCACAATCATACACATTTAAAAATGCTATTGTAGCAACAGGATCACGTCCAATCGAGATTCCTGGATTTAAATTTGCGGGACGTGTTCTAGATTCAACTGGAGCATTAAACCTAAAAGAAATTCCTAAGAAACTAGTTGTTATTGGTGGCGGGTACATCGGTAGTGAATTAGCAGGCGTTTACGCTAACTTAGGTACAGAAGTTACAATATTAGAAGGTCTACCTTCAATATTAAGTGCTTTTGATAAAGATATGATTAAACTTGTTGAAGATAACTTCAAATCTAAAAACGTTAACATCGTAACAAGTGCTATGGCAAAATCAGCAGAAGAAACTGCAGATGGCGTTAAAGTAACTTACGAAGTTGATGGAAAATCAGAAGTTGTTGAAGCTGACTACGTACTGGTAACAGTTGGACGCCGCCCAAACACTGATGATCTAGGACTTGAAGCAGCGGGTGTAAAAATGACAGATAGAGGTATTGTTGAAGTTGATAAACAAGGCCGTACATCTACAAAGAACATTTTTGCAATCGGTGATATCGTACCAGGACCTCCTTTAGCACATAAAGCTTCATATGAAGCAAAAATTGCTGCTGAAGCAATCGCTGGTAAAAATGTAGAGATTGACTATGTTGCAATTCCAGCTGTATGTTTTACAGATCCAGAACTAGCAACAGTTGGTTATACAGAAAAAGAAGCAAGAGATTTAGGACTAAGCATTAAAGTATCTAAGTTCCCATTCGGAGCAAACGGTAGAGCTTTATCATTAAATCAAACTGAAGGATTTGTACGTTTAGTAACAGACAAGGAAACTGGTCTAATTCTAGGTGGACAAGTTGCAGGAGTTGGAGCATCAGATTTAATTGGTGAATTAGCACTTGCTGTTGAAGCGCGTATGATGTTAGAAGATTTATCACTAACAATTCATGCTCACCCAACACTATCAGAAACAATTATGGATGCATCTGAATTATCATTAGGATTACCAATCCATATCTAAAATTTAAGAATAAATGTAACAAAGAGGATTCTATTTCAGAATCCTCTTTTATTATGCTTTTTATATGAATACCTTTCATAATCTATCGAAAACTTTGTGATAATAATGCCTAGTTTTCATTGTTAATCTGTCTTTTAAATTGGAAATGTAGTACTGAAAATAATTATGAAAAAAAGAAATGAATAACTCTAAATTGATGTGTATTCTCAATTAAGGTATGGTATACTTTAAATTGGAGGTCTTTTTTTATGAAGAAAATATTATTAAGTGGATTAGTACTTATGTTACTTGTAGCATGTAGTGCAAAATCAAATGGTACTGCTGACTCACGTCATGAAGCGGCTATCAAAATGTTAACGGAAGAAAATGTTACATTAAAAGTTACACTTTCAACAGCGTTCAGCGGTGTTGTAGATAAAGTTAAAGTAAGCTATGCATACGATAACTTTGGTGATGTTACACTTGATGAAACAGTAAGCGCAAAAGTTAAAGTTGAGATTGATGGAAACTACACGGACGTTGAAATCACAGCTAAAGGCGACGAATACACTGTAAAAGGTGAAGGTCTAGACTTTGCAGGATCAAAAGAAGACTACATTGCAGAAGTTGGAGCAGCACTATACGGTGACTTCAGAACAGCATTTTCATTTACAAAAGGTGAAATTACTGAAGTTGAAAAAGATGGTGTTACATCAGCAACATTTACAGTAGAAGATTCAAAAGCGCTATTAGAAATATTAGCACTAAATGAATTACATGCACTTGAAATCAATGATTCATCAGCAGAAGTTACATTCGACTATGATGCAAAAGATGTATTACAAGGTGGAGTAATTTACATTGAATTTGTTGGTATGTTAGATGGTGTAGAACAAACAGGTAATCTAAAACTAGAGTTCTCAACACCAAAAGCTTAATTAAAAGATTTTAGTATAACATATAAGAGTTAAGAAAAGAGCAGAAATGCTCTTTTTTCTTCTTTTTTTGAAACTTGTTTCAGAAATGTGTGAAAACTTTTGAAACTTTCTTTGAATATTATGATAATTTGGTTGACTTATTGTTTCAAACTTTATATAATAATATCACAGTAGCCAAAGTGGTTACAAGAAGGAGAAAAAATATGAAGAAGTTTATTACAGCAATTGTAGCACTTCTTGTCTTAGCAACATTAACTGCTTGTGGTTCAAAAGCGCCAGCTGGAAAACTAACAATCGGTACACCACCATTAAACGGTGACTTTGTTGCAGGATGGGGAAACAGTGCATACGATAGAATCGTGCGTGACATGATCTATGGTAACCCAACATACGACTATACAGACGATGGGGTATTTGTTCTTAACAAAACTGTTGTTAAGAAAGAAGAAGTAACAGTTAATGATGACAAGTCAAAAACTTATACTTTCAACTTACACAAAGACCTTAAGTGGTCAGATGGTGAACCAATAACAGCGAAAGACTATGTCTTTGCATTATTATTCACATCATCAAAAGAATATAAAGACGCTAAAGCAGATAACACAGGAACACGTAACATCGTGGGCTGGGAAGAATATGCTGAAAACGGCGGAAATTTCGAAGGTGTTAAATTAATTGATGACCATACATTCTCAATGACAATTAAAGCAGATTCACTACCTTACTTCTTTGAAGTATCATATGTAGCTGCATCACCATACCCACTACATACTTGGGCACCAGGTGCTGACATTGAACACGGTACAGGAGCATTAACATTTGGTGGCGACACACCAGATCTTGGAAAAGTAGCTGAATTTGTTTCTACAAAAGAAAGATTTGCTCCTACTGTAACTGCTGGAATGTATACATTCGTAAGTTATGAACAAGGAATGGTTACTCTTGAAATCGACCCTAACTACAAAGGTGACTTCGAAGGTAAAAAACCTTCAGTTAAAACTGTAGAAGTTAAAAACGTTAACTCTAAATTAGATGTTGACTACGTACTAGCTGGAGACATTGACATCGTAACAGGTGTTGTTGAAGGTGAAAAAATTGAAAAAGCTTCAGCAGCAGCTGATGCTGGTAAAGCTGGACTTACAACATACGAACGTAATGGTTATGGATACTTAGGTTTCCACAACGACTTTGGTCCTGTTAAAGACAATAGAGTACGTCAAGCACTTGCTTACTTAATTGACCGAAATGAATTCGTTGATGGAATTCTTGGCGGATACGGTGTAACTGTAAACGGTGAATACGGTAAAGGCCAATGGATGTATAAAGAAAACGAAGAAGAAATTGAAGAAACATTAATTAACTACGTTTATGATACAGACAAAGCTAAAGAATTATTAGACCAAACAGAATGGAAATTTGATTCTGCTGGTGCACCATGGTCAGGTACAGGATACCGCTACAATGAAAAAGGCGATAAACTTACAATCAACCATGCTGGTTCAGAAGATAACCCAATCACTGATTTAATTTCTTCAGACTTAGTAGGAAGATTTGAAAAAGGTGGAATTGAACTTGTTGTAGATCACTTAGACTTCAACGTAATGTTAGATTACTTCTATAACGATGAAGGACAACAAGAAGCAGCACTAGGTGCTCGTAAATACCACTCATTCAACCTGGCGTCAACATTCGCAGTTGCGTTTGACCCATACTACTCATACCACTCAGATTACTACGGAACATGGATGAACACAACTCAAACAAATGATCCGAAGTTTGATGAATTAACAGAGAAAATGCGTGACTTAGATCCAAATCAAAAAGACGAGTTCTCAGCAACTTGGTTAGAATTCCAAGTTTACTGGAACGAACAACTTCCAAATATTCCACTATATTCAAACCAATACTATGATATATATGGAGCAAACTTAAAAGATGTTAATACAACACCATTCTACGGAATCGGTCGTGCAATTATTGATGTTAAATTTAAGTAATATTTAAAGTTGATATTACACACGAAAATGTGTATAATTGAATAGTTATTAAAAAGAATTAAAGGGGACTTTGAGTTAATCATTGTTTCCTTTAATTTTCTATGTAAAGGAGTAAGAGATGTTAAAATATATTGGTAAAAGAATGGTATCAATGATACCTGTCGTCCTAATAATATCTGTAATGTTGTTTGGGATGTTCAAATCAATGCCAGGTGATCCTATTAGAGCATTGATGCCACAGGGGCAGCTGACACCAGAACAGATTCAAGTTGAACGACAAAAGGTAATAGAACAGTATGGTTTCGATAAACCACTTCCTGTGCAATACGTAAAATGGATGGGGGAATTAGTTCAAGGTAACTTGGGGATGTCTACTCAATATAAACGTCCAGCAATTGATGTAATAAAAGAACCAATGATGAATACAATAATTTTAAATATTCTATCATTGATAATTGCTTTTATGATATCGATACCTGTTGGAATTAAATCTGCAGTTAAACGTGGGTCTACCTATGATAATTTCTGGCAAGTATTTTCGTTAGTGGGAATGTCTGTTCCTACATTTTTTATTGCAATGATAACGATTTATGTATTTGCAATCAAGTTAGGTTTATTTCCAATTGGTGGAATGCCATCCAAGAATATGGGTGGAATATACGCCTTAAACTATTTAAAATTTATAACATTGCCGTTATTAACACTAACATTGGGTTCACTTGCAAGTGTTATCCGTTATGTGCGTAACGCAATGATTGAAGCGTTAGGTCAAGATTATATTAGAACAGCACGTTCAAAAGGTTTATCAGAAAAAATTGTTATTTACCGTCATGCATTTAGAAATGCATTGATTCCTATTGTTACTTTAGTAGCGGGGTCACTAGTATCGGTATTTGGTGGTTCTATGATTACTGAACAAATATTCGCATTCAACGGTATTGGCACAGTTATGATTAATGCAATCAATAACCGAGATTTTATGATTGTTCTTGCATTAAATATGTTCTACTCAGTACTTGCTTTATTTGCAAACTTACTGATGGACTTAGGTTATGCATTGGTTGACCCAAGAGTTAAGTTAGATTAGGAGAATATAAGATGGACAAAAAACAAAATATATTTCAACAACTACTTTCCTCAATCGGTGGATTATTTAAGAGACTGTTTGGGTTTAATCGTGGTGAAGAATTAATATTAGAAGATGATTTAATGAGCCCTAAAGAGATGATTGTTAAAAACTTCTTCCGTAATAAACTTGCGGTAGGTGGTTTGGTCATGTTTATAGTAATGGCTGTAACTGTTGTTGGTGGGTCAGTGATGTTCCCAGTAAACTTCAACGACAATGCTTCTACACTTAGAAATACAGCTCCAGGACGTAACTATCTTAAAGTTCCTTCAAAATTACAAAAAGAAGGAATTAAAGATATCGTATCAGGAGTAAGTTTCTCATTTGGAGTAAGTGAAGAAGGAAATACATACTTCTGGGGTGTTGATGCAGAAAATGTTAAAAAAATACCAGATGAAGTTAAAAATGGTAAAGTTGTTGATATAGCAGCGGGTGACCGCCATGCGATCGCATTACTTGATGATGGAAAACTTGTTGGATGGGGACTTAACTCATTTGAGCAAGGAAGTATTCCAGATAAAATGTCAGGTATAGCGAGAAAAGAAGGCATTGAAAAAGTATTTGCTGAAACACTTTACACCGGTATCCTTACAAAAGAAGGTACTGCACATATTTGGGGTTCTACAATGAACAATAAATTAAACATTGTACCCAAAGCCATTCAAGGTAGAATTGTTGATGTTGTAGCAAGTTCTGCAAACGCAATATTTCTTTTAGATGATGGAACAATTGCAGTTAATGGTTTAAAAGGTAAACCATTAGAAGCAAGAGTACCAGAAGAACTTAAAGATGGTTCAGTAACTGTTACACATATTGCTGCTACTAATGAAGTAGGTCTTGCAATTGATAGTAATGGAGAAATTTATACATGGGGTTCTTCTTCAGAGGAAGCTTATGTAGTACCAGAATCAATTAATGGTAAAGATGTAAAACAAGTTGTAGGTGGTCGAGACCACTTTACAATACTAACTGAAGATGGAGCAGTTACAGCATGGGGAAATTCTTCTCACAGTCAAGCTGATGCTTCTAAATTAGAAGGAAAAACTTATGACAGTATTCACTCAGGATTCTACCAGACTTATGCAGTTGATAAAGATGCAAAAGCAACTGGATTTGGATTCAAAGGATTCTTATTAGGATCAGATGAGTGGGGACGCGATGTTGCAACACGCTTAATTCATGGTGGACGTATTACAATGTTCATTGGTGTTATTGCAGTTGTAATCTCAACAACAATTGGTGTTGCTGTTGGTCTTATTGCTGGGTTCTATGGTGGACGTATTGATAATATTCTCATGCGTATTGCAGAGATTGTATCATCATTCCCATTCCTACCTTTAGCAATAACTCTATCAACAATATTATCCGGGGTTCTGACTCAATCTCAAAGACTCTTTATGGTAATGGTAATCCTTGGGGTTATATCATGGCCAGGTCTTGCCAGAATGATTCGTGGGCAAATCTTAGCAGAGCGTGAGAAAGACTTTGTTCTTGCAGCTAAAGCTTTAGGTTTACCAACACCGAAAATTATTATTAAACATATATTACCAGCAGTATTTAATATTATTATTGTAACAATGACATTAAGTTATGCAGGTAACTTATTAACAGAATCAGGTTTATCATTCCTAGGATTTGGTGTTATGGCGCCAGAACCATCATGGGGAAATATGCTATCATCATCACAATCAGCTAAAGTAATTGAATATTACTGGTGGCAATGGGTCTTACCGGCACTTTGTGTTCTGTTAGCAGCATTATCAGTTAACTTAGTGGGCGATGGATTACGCGAAGCAATGGATCCACGCGCAAACGAAAAATAGATAGAAAAGGAGAATTTAATGGCAGAAAAAGCATTATTAAGAGTGGAGAACTTACAAAAGTATTTCCCTTTGAAAAAAGAAAGCATGTTTCAAAAACATACGGACTATGTCCGTGCCAATAAAGATATCACCTTGGAAATCTTTGAAGGTGAAACGCTAGGATTGGTTGGAGAGTCAGGATGTGGAAAATCCACATTCGGACGTACATTAATACAATTATATGAACAAACAGCAGGGGTAAGCCTCTACTATGGTGAAACAATCGAAGAGATGATGCCAGAATATGTTGGTACAACTTATAGAAAGTTTCCTAAAGCATTCAAATCTTATGATAAAGATTTAGAAAAATTAAATGAATTAACAGCAAGTGCTAAAAATGCAGCAAACGCAGCAGACCCAGTAGTTGAAGAATTAAGATTATTTAAAATTCATTTTGAAAATAACTATGGAAATATTTTAAGACTTGTTGGTGGACTTCTAGTTCATGAAAACTTAAATGCTGTAAGCGAAGTTTTAGATAAAAAATTCAAAAAAGGATCCGCAGTAGCGACACTTGTTAAAAAGATTTCTTTTGAAGAACACCGTTTAACAATCAGTGGTAAAGATCCAAAAGCTTCAAAGAAAATTGAAGACATGAAAGTAGATTTAAAAGCACGCCAAGTTGAATTTGATGCAGTAGATGCAGAAATTAAACAATTAAAAGCGCCGCTTAAAAATCATGCAAGATTTGAAGAGTTTGAATCACAACGCGATAAAGGTGTTGTACTGTCATCTTTAAATAAACAAGAGATGAGACGTCTAAGAAATGATTTACAAATTATATTCCAAGACCCGTATTCATCATTAGATCCAAGATTTACAGTTGGTAATATCATTGGTGAAGGGTTAATTGCTCACGGTTTATTCTCAGATACAAAGAGTAAAGAATATCAAGCATATATTGAAGATGTCATGGAAAAATGTGGTCTTGACCGTACATTTATTCACCGTTATCCTCACCAATTCTCAGGTGGACAACGTCAAAGAATTGGGATAGCAAGAGCACTTGCTCTAAATCCTAAATTTGTTGTAGCTGATGAGGCTGTAAGTGCACTGGATGTTTCTATTCAGTCACAAGTTATAAACTTACTACAAGATTTAAAAGATGAAAACAATCTAACATACTTATTCATTACGCATGACCTTGGTGTTGTACGTTATATAAGTGATAGAATTGGTGTAATGTACTTTGGTAACTTAGTAGAACTTGCACCAGCTGAAGCTATCTTTAATAATCCTAAACACCCATATACACGTGAATTACTTAATGCAATTCCTAAGATGAAACGTCCTGGAGAAGTTATTGAATTATTACCACTATATGATGAAAATGATGTTTACGATTTCCATTTCAAAGAAACAGGCGAAGCGGACAAAGATTGGTATGAAGTATCCCCAGGACACTTTGTAGCATGTAACTTAAAAAATACTAAAACGGATTAGAAGGAGGGTATATTATGAGTAACTTATTAGAAGTAAACAACTTACATACCTACTTCGATACCCGAAGAGGTGTAGTAAAAGCAGTAAATGGAATTACATTTGCAATTAAAGAAGGACAAACTTTAGGAATAGTTGGAGAGAGTGGTTCTGGAAAGAGTCAAACTGCAATGAGTATTCTTAAATTATTTGAACATAACCAAAGAATTGCTGATGGTAGTATCAACTTTAATGGTGTTGAAATTAACAACTTACCTGAAAAAGAACTACAAAAAATTCGTGGAAATGATATTTCAATGATTTTCCAAGAGCCAATGACATCATTAAACCCGGTATTCACAGTTGAAGACCAAATTAATGAAGTTATTATGCTTCACCAAAACTTAACAAAAGAAGAAGCAAGTAAGAAATCTAAAGAGATGTTAGAGTCTGTTAAGATTAGTAATGCGGATAATGTATTACAACAATATCCACACCAATTGTCAGGTGGTATGTCACAACGTGTCATGATCGCTATGGCTCTTGCTTGTTATCCTAAATTATTAATTGCAGATGAGCCTACAACGGCACTTGATGTTATTATTCAAGCTGAAATTCTAAAATTAATGAATGATTTAAAAACAGACTTCAATACAGCAATTATGTTTATTACCCATGACCTTGGTGTTATCAGTCAAATGGCTGACGATGTTATTGTTATGCATGGTGGTAAAATAGTTGAAGCAGGTCCAATATTGTCAATCTTTGATAATGCAACACACCCTTATACAAAACGTCTAATGGCAGCATACTTAAAGACAGATATCTCACGCCGTAAAGGTGAAGAAGAAATGGAACATGACTTATTCTCAGCAGAAAATGATAAGTTTGATTTCCAAAACTTCAAAGAGAACAATCAAGCAGATGCTGATTGGGTAGAAGTAGATCCAGGTCACTTTGTGGCTTGTCGTTTAAAATAATGTTTAAACTAAAAAAAAGATTAAGGAAAAATGAAGCAGAAAATTTAAAAAAACTAGATGATCTTGAAGAGGGTGATGTGAAGGCAATTATCATTGCTGGATTAACAACCTTTATGCCAGTAGTAATACTTGTGCTTGCATTGTTCTATTTCATCATTTGGATATTATTTCTAAGATAAAGAGGGAAACCTCTTTTTTCTTATGCTTAAACAAGATTGAATCTTCAATGTATGATATAATTAGTTAGTCGGTTAACTAAAGGGGAAAATTATGGAAAATATACTTGTAGAATCATTTAGAAACTTAGCAAAAAGGCACCGCGAAGTTATACAGTCACAATTAATTAAGAAAAATGTTTACATTGGACAACACCGTATTCTTTTTAAGTTACAGGAAAATCCTGATATGACCCTTACAGAACTAACAGATGCACTGGATGTATCTAAAGAGAGTTTATCTGTAAGTGTACGCAGATTAGAACAATCAGGTTTAATTAGAAAACTTGCGGATACTAAAGATAAAAGAAGAATTCTGATAAGTTTAACAGATTTGGGAGTTGAAACTTCAGATGCATGTAAAACATACTTCAATAATATTAATGCATCTATGTTTAAAAATATGAGTCAAGAAGAAAAGGATCTTTTAGAAGTTCTCTTTAGTAAAATGATTCAAGGTCTAGAAGAGGTGGATGATGAAAAGAATATATAAATATTTAAAGGTTGATTTAGCAGTAGTACTTCTAGGTATATTATTTGTAGCAGGTAGTGCCATGGTTGAACTTTATCAAATTAGATTGATGGGTACAATCATTGATGTTGGTATAGAAAATTCTGACATGCCCTTGATACTTAACCTAGGAGTCAAAATGCTCTTATTAGCGGTTCTTGGTATTATAATTTCTGTTTTAGGTCTTATTATACCTGCAACTGTTACAACACGCTTTGCACATCGCTTAAGAACAGATTTATTTGAGAAGATTCAAAACTTCTCTATCAAAAATGTGAATAAGTTTCAAACTGCGTCCCTTGTAACGCGCTTAACAAATGATGTAGACTTCATACAGAGAACTGTGCTTATGAGGCTTAGAATGCTTGTAAGGGCGCCTGTGCTCTTGTTTTCTACTGTTTATCTTACTTATACAACAAATAAGTTTCTATCAAGGGTTCCTCTTGTTGCAGTAATCCTTCTATCATTTGTAATGATGTATGTTATATCACAAGGATTTCCTAGATTTATTAAATTACAGGAAAAGATGGATGGCTTAAATAGAAAGATTCAAGAATCTTTAATTAATGTTAGGGTTATTAAATCCTTTGTTAGAGAAGATGTTGAAGATGTTAGATTTAGTCAAGATAATAAGGCATTCTATGATGCATCTATGCATGCACATAATGTAATGCTACTGATAGACCCAGCCCTGATGACTGCAATTAACTTTGCTTCCATAGTCATTATGTATTTTGCATCTTTTATTATTATAGATACAAAGCTTATTGCAATAGGTGATTTACTGGTATTTATTAACTACTTAAGATTTACAATGTTCTCAATGATGATGATTACCAATGTCTTTATGATGATGACCCGATCAAAGGCAAGTCTGATTAGAATTAATGAAGTATTTGATGAGAAACTTGATATTGTTAATGAAGAGAAAAGTGATGAGATTCAAACTAGAAAAGGTCATATAGAATTTAAGGATGTTTCATTTAAATATTATGAAGATGATACTGTTGCAAACACCCTTAATAATATTAACTTTTCAATATATCCAGGAGAAAGATTGGGTATTATTGGATCAACAGGATCCGGAAAAACTACTCTTGTTAACTTACTGGGAAGATTAATGGATGTTAGTAGTGGTGCCATTACTGTAGATGGTATTGATATTAAAAACTATGATTTAAAAGCACTGAGATCCTTATTTGGATTTGTGCCCCAAAAGAATATTTTATTTAAAGGAACTATTACATCCAATCTAAAACTAGGTAATGACAATGCAAGTAAAGACTTGCTGCGTAAAGCAAGTCAAACATCACTTATCTATGATTACATACAATCACAAGAACTAAAGTTTGAAAGTGAAGTACAACAAGGGGGATTAAACTTCTCAGGTGGACAACGTCAAAGACTATGTATTGCCCGTGCCCTTGTAATTGAACCTAAAATACTAATACTAGATGACAGTACTTCAGCACTTGATGCTCAAACTGAAGAGTTGGTTATGAATAATCTAAATTCTCACTACCAAGATATGACTCTGATTAGTATTGCTCAAAAGATAAGTTCTGTATCTAAAATGGATCGTATCCTTGTATTGAATGAAGGTGAGATAGAAGCCATTGGAACCCATGATGAACTCTTAGAGTCATCTCTTGTATACAATGAAATCTATGCATCACAAATTAGAAAAGAGGAGGTATCTTTATGAGTCGCCGTCTAACACAGGGTGCTAAAACACCTGTTAATCAAAAGAAAACATTAAGACGTTTATTAGCATATTTAGGACAAAATAAACTGATGCTCCTACTTGTAATTATATTATCTATATTTTCTACTTTGGGTGGATTATATGGAGCATATGCAGTATCACCTGTTATTAAAATAATAGAGAGTGGTTTAAATGGAAGTGTTGAAAGAAGTGTTGTTACCTATAATCTGGTAAGACAACTTTTATTTCTTGCAGTAATTTATTTAGGTGAGATTTCAATGAGTTATGGTGCATCCAAGTTGATGCTTGTTATATCTCAAAGAACGGTTTATAACATCAGACAAGAAATGTATGAACATATGGTTAGGTTGGATGTTAAGTATCACGATATGAATGCACATGGAGACCTTATGAGTCGTTTTACAAATGATGTGGATTTAGTCCAAGAAGGTTTAAATACAGCGGCAGCATCCCTTGTTGTTAATGCTATGACACTTATTGGTACCATTGCATTTATGATTTATCTAAGTCCTGTACTTTCAATAGTAACCCTAGCAATTATTCCGCTTCTGATGTTACTGTCACGTACCATTGTTAAATACAGTAAACGTTATTCAAAACAGCAACAACAAACATTGGGTGATTTGAATGCTTATATTGAAGAGAGTGTTGAAGGACAAATGGTCATGCAACTTTTCAACCATGAAGACAAATCAAAAGAAAGACTTTCATATCTATCGGATATCTACCGTAATAAAACACGTCTTGCCCAAACAGCATCATCAATGATGTTTCCACTGATGCAAAATGTTAATACAATGAACTATGCATTGATTGGAATTGTGGGTGGTTATCTATCCCTTAACTTTGGTTTAAGTATTGGAGACTTAGGGGCATATGTTAATATGACCCGTACTTTAGGAAGACCTATTAATATGGCCGCAAACCAGTATACAGTATTACAATCATCGCTTGCAGCAGCAGAGCGTGTCTTTGAACTTTTAGATTGGCACCTTGAATCTGTCAATGATGATGAGATTATTCTTGATGAAGTAGTAGGAGATGTTGTCTTTGATGATGTCCACTTTGGTTATGAAAAAGGAAAAGATGTTCTTAAAGGAATATCCTTCTGGGCTAAATCTGGTCAGAAGATTGCATTTGTTGGATCAACGGGTGCTGGTAAAACTACCATCATAAACCTAATATCAAGGTTCTATGACATTAATAAAGGTGTTATTACTTTGGATGGAAGATCCATTCAAGATATTAACAGATACAGTCTAAGAAAAAACATTGCAATGGTATTACAAGATACCAATCTATTTACAGGAACCATTATGGAAAACATAAGATATGGTAATTTAGATGCAAGTGATGAAGCATGTATTGAAGCAGCTAAACTTGCCAATGCCCATCATTTCATTCAAAGACTAGAGTTTGGCTATCAAACAGTTATCGTAGGGGCAGGAGATGAACTTTCACAAGGACAAAAACAACTCTTGAATATAGCCCGTGCTGCTGTAGCAAATCCTAAAATACTAATACTTGATGAAGCAACATCAAGTATTGATACAAGAACTGAAAGATTGATTGAAGTGGGGATGGATCGTCTTATGGAAGGTCGAACAACATTTATCATTGCCCATAGATTATCAACAGTTAGAAACTCTGATGCTATCTTAGTACTTGAACAAGGAGAGATAGTTGAACGAGGAGGACATGATGAACTTCTGTCTATAAACGGACGCTACGCATCCCTTTACCACGGACAATCAGAATTAAGTTAAATAAAGATTATAATCATGATATAATATACCTATCCAACGGAGGTATATCATGAAAATTGAATATATAAGTAATAATGGATATATAGTTGAAACAGATAAAGCGGTTTATGTCTTTGATTTTGTTGATGGATTACTTCCTTCATCATATTTTAGAAAAGAAAAACCCTTTATCTTTTTTGTATCCAATAATAATGCTGAGTATTACTCACAGGGTATATATTTTTATAGAAAGACAGTGATCTATTCATTTGATATACCCCAAGATCCATATAATCAAGTATTCAAAATGAGTCCTGGAGATATGGTTCATTTAGGATTTGCTAAAGTACATGCATTTAGTAGTACAAGAGAAGGTGTATCTTATCTTATAGAAGAGGATGATCATAAGATATTCCATGCGGGTAGTTTAAATAATTGGCACTATCAAGATAACTATAGTGAAAAACGTGTACAGATGGAAACAGAAAATTTCTTAGGAATTATCGATAGCTTAAAGGCTTATCTACCTATAGATGTGATGATCTTTCCTGTCAATGCATCCCTGGGATATAATTATGACCATGGTGCAAAAAGGGCAGTAAGACTTCTAAAACCCAAACATTTCTTTCCAACACAATTCAACAGGGTTTCTTTGATAGAAGAATTTGTTAATTGGGCAGCTAATGAAAAGGAAACTAAGTTTTATTTTCCTAAATATACAAACGAGGATTTTGAGGTGCAAAATGATTAAAGGAATAATATTTGATTTAGATGGAACATTACTTAATTCATTAAATGATTTGGGTAACAGTGTGAATAAGGTCTTAAGGGCACATGGTTTTGAAGAGCATGATATGTCTTCTTATAAGAACTTTGTAGGAAATGGTGTTTACAAGCTTGTAGAGCGTTCTTTTGAAAAAGACTACGATAATCTAGAGGAAGCTTATCAATCCTTTCTGATGGACTATAAAGATGCTTGTACACAGGATTCACACCTGTATGATGGGATATATGATCTATTAAAAAGATTGAATGCATTAGAGATCCCTATAGCAATACATACAAATAAAGCACAAGAACTGACAGACAAGATAGTTAAACACTATATGTCTGATATAGATTTTGTAGATGTAATAGGAGATAGATTTGACGGTTTAAATAAACCCAATCCATTCTATACAACGCATATTGCAAACCAAATGAATCTAAAACCAGAAAGCATACTATTTGTAGGGGATTCAGATGTCGATATTATAAATGCTAAGAATGGTGGTTTTATACCAGCTGGAGTTTCATGGGGATTTAGACATGAAGATGAGCTATTAGAAAATGGTGCAAAACATATCATCAATAATGCAGAAGAAATATTAAAACTTTTATGATAAACTATAACAGTATATATAAATGAAGAGAAATGGATGTGAGAGTATGTTAGGTAGACAAGATATTGTTTATGTTTGTGGACATAAATACCCCGATACTGACTCTATTGTTTCTGCAATTGCCTATGCTCATTTTAAACAGCAAACAGGTATGTCAGCAGTAGCATGTCGTATAGGATCAATTAATGATGAGACAAAGTATCTACTAGATAGATTCAATGTATCACAACCTCTTTTACTTAAAGATGCACGTGCAACTTTAGAAGAGATTGAGATGGATGGAGTTCAAACCATTAAAATTGATACAACAATACGTGAAGCAATGGATATTATGGCAACAACAGGAAGACAAGCCCTTGCTGTTGTTAATGAAAAGAATCAACTACTGGGTGTTATTACTAACTCCAATCTAAGTTATGTAGCAGTTGGCGATACAGCACATACAATAGATATGTTGGGACGTACATCAGTTGAAAATATTACTAAAACAATCGAAGGTAAGCTTGTATATGCACCTTTAGATTTTAGTTTTAATGGAAAAGTTAGTATTGCAGCATTAGCATCAACAAGACTTATGAACTATAACTTAGAAAATAGACTTGTTATTATGGGTAATGATGCTCAAGCACAGATGGATGCAATTGAGATGGGGGCAGCAGCTATTGTTGTTGTATGGACTGATTCCATAGCGCCTCAAGTTATTGAAAAGGCTAAAGAGTACGAATGTGCAATCATTATGTCTTCTTTAGGTACTTTAAATACATCCCGTTACTTATTTTTCTCAGCAACAGTAAAAGAAGTAATGACAACAGACCCTGTCTTCTTTAATAAGAGTGACTTTGTTGAAGATGTTGGTAAGCGTATGTTAAAAACACGTTATAGAGCTTATCCTGTACTTGATGATCAAAATAGAATCTATGGATTTGTATCCCGTTACCACGTTTTAAACAGACGTAGTAAACGATTAATTCTGGTAGACCATAATGAGTATTCTCAAAGTGTTGAAGGTATTGAAGAAGCGGAGATTCTAGAAGTAATTGATCACCATAGAATTGGAGATTTAAGTACTGCTAAACCTATCTTATTTAGAAATGAGATTATAGGTTCTACAGCTTCTATTATTACAAAAATCTATAGAGAATATAATGTTGAAATACCTAAAGATATTGCAGCATTATTATTAGCTGCCTTAATATCAGACACTTTAAACTTCAAATCACCTACAACGACAACTCAAGACCATGAGATTGGTGCTTTCTTATCTGAAGTATCAGGACTTGAAGCAGAAAAATTTGCAAAAGATATCTTTGAAGTAACATCTTCATTAACTAAAAAGAGTTATAAAGAGATTATCACACAAGATATTAAGAAATTTACAATATCAGGACAGCATGTCATGGTATCACAAGTTGTAGTCTATGAATTTAGTGAAGTTAGAAAACTTGTTGATGATTTCCATAAAGGCATGAATGAGTATGTAAAAGAACAATACTTAGACTTACTGGTTGTTGTCTTTACATCCGTATCAGATAATGGATCTATTATCTTAGGTGCAGGTAAGTTAAAAGATGCTGTATCAGAAGCATTCCCTAATAATGTAGGAGATAAATATTCAGTTTTCTCAGATGTGGTATCTCGAAAAAACCAAATTATACCAAGACTTTCTGTAGCTATTTCACAAGTTATTTAAGTAATAAGAACCAAACAGTATCACATACTTGTTTGGTTTTTTTATTTAAAAACAATTAAAGTAATCCTTGAAAACGCATTCATTATAAAGTATAATGGAGGCAGTTATGTGGGGGACGCAATGAAAAACAAAAAAGGACTTACTTTAATTGAAGTAGTAGTGGCGCTCACAGTATTTATGATCGTTGTTGTAATGGCATATCCAATCATAATAAACGCTGCACAAGCCAATTACCATTCCAAGAAAAAACTTGAAACCCAAGAAATGGGAACCTATGTGACTGAAAATCTATTGTATGTAGCATCTGGTATTGATGACTTCACTTTCTTAAGTGACAGACTCTTAAATACTGGCCTATGTAGTGATGTTGATCCAAGCAGTAATGTTTGCAACGACACGATAGATATCGGTCCTTTTTCACGTTTTGATTTGGCAGTAGAAGTATACTTCATAAAGGTATATGAGAATAAAGAGATTAAATTAAGATTTATAGAACAGGATGATCCTTATTCAAAAGATCATCTCTTAAATATTGAAGTATCTTATCTTGATGATGCAAATGCATCCAATCCAAAGGTAGTGACAAAATATCAGACAGTCGAGTATCTACGCTATGGAAAATAAAAAGGGATTTACACTGGTTGAAGTAATTGTTGCCGTGTTTATTTCAACAATATTAATAGCAGCTGTATATTTCATGTTCGTAAGGGTTTATCTTGAAAACGAATCACAAAATGAATTTGTAAAGATGCAAGATACATTAAGAAGTATTTCTCAGATTGTAGAGACAGATATTAGAAAGTCTTCACAGTACATAGATATAGATGTTGCAGGGGATATTTATACAATCATTGAAAAAGACCATGAGAATGGCAGTACACTCAAAGAAACACCTTATGAGCTGGTGGATAATGTTCTATATAGAAATGCAGTATTTCTTATGGATAAAGTTGAAAGTTTTAAAATCATAGAAAAAGAGTATTATTTAGAAGTTGAGATTAAGAGTGAAAGTAAGGGGCGGGAAATTAAACATGACAAAAAAATCTACTTACGACAACCTTAGAAGTAAGGATGGGGCGGCATTGGTGACTGTAATTGTAGTTTTTTTAACACTTGTTATTATCGTTACCTCAGCAACAATGGTTGCACATGGTAACTTCCAAAGAGCAAAAAAATCCAATGATCATTCCTCTAGCTTTTATATTGCGGAGGCAGGATTGAATAAATATTATGATCATTTCTTAGAGTACTTTGAAATCAATAAGACTGCAGCATATTTCGATCAAGATTTTGCTGATGATTTTTTAAGAAATTTTACTTTAAATGTTGATGAGGCTATTGTAGATAATTATGGTCTTATTATGAATGAAAGTACTAAAAGTGAATTTACACTTGAATACTTAGGTAAGGAAGATGAAAAAGATGTTTTCAGATTTGTATCTAAAGGTTTTGTTGGTAAAACATCACGTATTGTAGAAAGCAAAGTTTTTGTAGATAAAACAAGTGTGTCTGCTAATTATTCACCGGACTCGATTATTAATTTAGATCCAAATCCTGATACACCAATGATGTGGGGACAAGCAATTAGATTGTCAGGTCCCATTATCACAAATAAACGTATTGAATCAAAAGGGGCAATTTATACAGGACCTTTAATAACCAGTAGTGATATTACATTTACAGCAGGTTCAAAATGGAAAGATACGGATCCTAAGGCATCTTCAAAAGAGGCTGTCATTATTACATCTGCAGGCGTTAATATAGATAACAATGCATCCAATGAAATTAAAACAATTGTTTTAAAAGCAGATGGATATATTAATGCTACAAGAAGTGGGAATATAAACTCCCTAAATGTTCAATATGTACTCATCCCATCAGGTAAAGCACCAGATGGCTTCTTTAGAGTAGCAGGACAAGCGTCCAATGACTTTAAAAACTCTCTACTAAGTAAAGGGACAAGAATTATTGAATATGATCCAGTAGATTTTAATCCATATGAAACTGAAGATATGGATTCAAGTATCGTTCGTTATATTGAAGATATATTTGGAAAAGAACCTATTGACGAAAATGGTATGAGATATGACTATAGTGATTTCTTCAAGTCTAGCTTTATTTTAGATAATTTAGATTCTGTAGATATCGATGATTTCTTACCAACTGTTGTCATGCCAAAACAACCTGATTCAAGTAAAATGTATCCATATGGTGCACTTACAGTACCTGAATACAAATTAGGGGATGTGAATGTCATTACGCAGGAAAATGAACTTAAGTATGCATCAACACATTGGAGTTTATATGCTGATGGAGGTCTTGTTTTAGACTTAACAGATCCATCTATAACTAAAAAAGGGAGTCGCTTCTTTAAATCAATAGAGATAGGAGCACCCAATGAAGCTTTAAAAATTGATATTGGTTCAAGAAATATTGTTCTTGTTACAGAAAAATTAACATGGGGAAGCCATTTAGAGGTTATAGGTACAGGGACACTGAAGATTTATGTCATAGGTGAACTGGATCAAGGTTCACAAAAACGTATTATTAATAAAAATAACTTTAAGGCAAATGTCGCATCTGTTCATTTAATGGAAGAGAAAAACGGACCAAAATTAAATGAGTCACATAGAGTGCAATTGATTGTTTATGAAACAAGTGGAAGTGATTTGTTAGAATTTCAAACAACAAACCTGGGTGGGACAAAGTCAGTAGGGATGTCTGTTTTCTCAGACAACTTAAACTTAAAATCTAATGGATACTTAAATGGAAGTTTTATATCCAGTAAAGGAGAAATGGTCTACCTTGGAAACAATGGTGGAACGGCAGAGTCAAATCTAGTATTTGCACCCAAAGCTGAACTACATATAGCAGGTGGTCCTTTCAAAGGAATTGCAGTTACAGAAAGTACAACTTTCGGTAGTAATGGAAGTTTTATTTATAATACTGAAATTGATAAATCATTGGTTGATGAAATATTAAGTGAGATATTAGTGCCAGGATCAGGTGGGGAAAATACATTGCTTGGATCTCTGTTTGATGGGGTAACAAAAGAGGTGGACGAATGAAAAGTTATAAAGTAACGATGATTGATAAAACGGGGAAGAATATCACCGAGACATTGCCAGCTAGTAATGAGCAAGAATTACTGGCTAATGTTAAGGAATCAGGGAATTACTTACTAAATTATCAAGAAATAGAATTGGTTGAAAAAATTGGTGGTAAGTTGAAGATTGACTCACTGGTGGTATTTACATATCAATTGAGTGCCATGTTATCAGCGGGTGTCAATATTATTGATGCATTGCGTATGATCCAAACTAAAGCATCCAATGATAAGGAAAGACGCATCTATCGTAACCTTTATGAAGAGGTTCAAAAAGGTAACTCATTATCAGCGGCGATGATGGATCAAGGGGGAGCTTTTGACCATTTGCTTATAAGTATGGTTAAGTCCGGAGAATCAAGTGGGTCCATTGACCAGGTACTTGTTACAATGGCTGATCAATATGATAGAGAAAAGAAATTAAATCAAAAACTGAAAACAGCAAGTATTTATCCGATGGTATTGTTTATTGTATCGATACTGGTTGTACTGATTCTTGTAACATTTGTCTTACCAGGAATTTTAGGCTCCTTTCCAGATTCTGATATACCAGTACTTACAAAGATTTTGATGGCGATATCAAACTTTATTATACAAAAATGGTATGTCTTACTCTTGTTACTTGCAGGTTTGGCATTTGTTATTTATGTAGTATTAAATACAAGAGCAAGCCGTATTGTAGTGGATAGGATATTACTTAAAATACCAAAGGTTGGTAACATGTTAAAAACTGTTTACTCAGCACGCTGTGCACGCTCCTTTGCTTCACTCTATTCACATGGTGTACCAGCCTTGGATATGATTGAACTGACAGGTGGGGTTATTGGTAATGTATATATTGAAGATTTATTTGATCAAGTATATGTTGCGGTAAGTCGGGGAGAGTTAATATCAACATCAATAGAAGAGATAGAAGTATTTGACAGTATGTTAGGAGCAATGATTAGTGTTGGGGAAGAAACAGGAGACTTAGAAGAGATTTTAAGTAAGACTGCGGATTACTTTGACCAAGAATCAGATGCAGCACTGACACGTCTTGTAAGTCTTATAGAGCCTGTCATGATTGTTTGGATGGGGCTTGTAGTAGGAGTAATTGTTATATCAATACTTCAACCAATGTTTGGAGCATATGATCATATTGAATAAAGGGGAAGATGAATTATGGCTTGTGTAATAGAAATAAGGGACCAGGAACTCTATGTCATGGTCGCCAATAAGAGTAAAGGTAAAATTAGCGTATCACGCGCATTTAGAGTTTACCTATCAGATTCACTGTTTAAAAATAACGAAGTAGTATTTACAGAATCTGTAATTAATCAAATATCAAGTGCTTTTGAAAATCATAAAATTAAGGATACAAAAGTCCAGGTTGTTATTAATCATAGAATAGCATTAACAAAGGATATTATTGTACCAAAAACTGACAATAAGAAATTAGGACTTATTGTTGAGAATGAGATGGTCTCACTTTTTAATTTGACCAAAGATTTCATCGTAGACTATACAGTTTTAGACGAAGTATCACAAGATGGTATTCAAAAGATAAGGACACTCACTTGTGCTATTAGAAGAAGTACCCTTAAAGGACTAGAAAATCTCTTTGATGCACTTGGTATGAAGATAACATCAATTGATGTAGCTAACGTATCCTTTATGAACTTTGTCCATAAGACAAATGTTGTCGATACTAAAGAACCAATGATTATTATTGATGCATCATCTTCATATATTAGATATTACTTATTCAGTGATAAAAAGTTTGTCCTAATGAGAACTTTATATATTCATGTTGATGATGATCATATTGCAATATCTAAACGTGTACTACACGTTCTTGAATTGATGTCACAATCACAACTCAAAGATACAGGTAAGCCTGTAGGGCGTGTAAAACTCTTAGGGTTTGAGAAACGTTTCGGCATGATGTCAGCACTTTCTGAAACATATCTAAAAATGAGTACATCAGTACCAAATATATTCGAATCCATCAGTCCAGAAGATAAAGAACTCTATGACTATGGAAATACCATGGGAGTGCTACTATGAAAAATACTATGAATTTATATAAAAAGTATAAAAAGGATTCTGTTAAACGTAGATCTCTGGGTAAAAATGGAATATATATAATCATATCTTTTGTATTGTTGCTATTTGTAGCAGCAGTGGGGGTCCGCTTCACAATAGAAAAAATGCTGATTCAAAGTGATATTGATAAACTTAATGCATATCTTGAAAATTCACAAAATTTAGAAGCATATGAAGTATCAAATGCGATTAGTGAAGATTCTAAAAAATTGAAGGAACTACAATCTAGTTTGAATGAGATTGATGCAGTATTTACAGAGAAAGATGAAGTAAGCAGTTATATACTTACAGAAATTGGAACTGCTAAGCCTAGTAATGTAACTATCGACAAGATGCATATATCAGGCGCAATCGTATCTCTTGAGTATTCTTCAGATACTGAAAGTGATTCTAGTAAATTTGTATCACAACTAAAAGAAAGTTCAATCATTAAAGAAATTGAATATAGCGGTTATGAGAAAAAAGACGATGATAAGGGTAGACCATATGAAGGAAAATTAACGCTTGTATTGAAGGGGAACTTCTAATATGAAAAAACTTACAAAAAGAGAACAGACACTACTTATCATATTATTTACAGGGATATTTTTAATTGTAGGTATTATGTATTGGGTCTTGCCACTAAAAACAGAACTAGACAGTCTTAAAGCAAACAAAAATGATTTAACAGTAAGAAAAACTGATATGGAAATTAAGATTGCTCAAAAGGGAAGTCTTGAAGCTAAAAAAGAACAAATCGAAAGCGATATAGATATTATGCTCGATGATGTTTCTGAGCAACTAGCAGGGGAAAGTTTTGATCTTCATCTCCAAAGTCTTGCAAAGTTAGGACGATTTGAAGTTACAAAGATTGGCTATGGACCCATAGAGACTATTACTCCTTCGGCCATTGGAACACCAGTTCAAGAGTATGAACACAATTTAAAGACTTTAGTCGATTTAGTGTCAGGACATAGTCCGACTGCTACAACTGATTCAGAAACTGAACATGAACTCCTAAAACAAACAATCACAATAGATATAAAAGGCTCTTATTTAACAGTTCAAAAGTTATTAAGTGATCTTAACAATTCAGGACCTACCTTCTTTGTAAGAAATGTATCTTATGAGCAAAAAACAGAGCAGGCAGAAATACTTGATGAGGAAATAATTGCGACACCCCAAAAAGAAGAAAAAGCTACCATTACGGTAGACATTTACTTCTTGGAAGTTGATAGATCATTAATTGAAGGTGATTTAGGACAGAAGGGATAAGTACCAGGTACTAATACTTAATCCATATAGCATACTAATGTAAAGTCCAAGACATAGGTAAGGACCAAAAGGTATTGCATCGCTTGACTTGTGCTTCTTATTTAATAAAGTAATGATGCCATAAGTTCCACCTATTACAACAGCAATAACAAAGGCAACAATGATTTTGTTAATACCAAGTAATAATCCAGATGCAAACATCAACTTGATGTCACCACCACCCATGCCACCTGTAATATTGGCAACAATTAGAAGTGGAATACTGACAATTAAAGATGCTATTAATAAATGAATAAGATTCTTTTTAAAAACAAAAGCTTCAATGATGGCTAGCACTATTATGATGATGTGGAAGCGATCATAGATAAGCATTGTATCTATATCGATAAAAGCAATAATGATTAAGATAGATGTAAATATGATTCCAAATAAGGTTTCAAGGGTTAATCCAAAATTATGATAAACCAGTAGAAAAGAAAATCCTGTAATCAACTCTAAGAGTGGATATCTAAAAGATAAAGGAGTTTTACAGTTCTTACATTTAGCGCCTTGAATAAAGTAGCTAAAAATTGGTATCAGCTCAAATGCTGTTAAATTTCGATTACAGGTATCACAACGTGATCTACCTGTTGCAATTGACAGTTTCAAAGGAAGTCTATCAATGATAACTCCAAGAAATGAACCAATAATTAACCCGAATATAAATGAAATCAAATAATACATATCTATCACCACTCACATTATAGCAAAGAAAGGGGAGTTATTATGAAGAGATTAAATTTTGCTGAAATATTAATAGAACAAAAGTTAATCAATCAAACTCAATTGTATGAGGCAATAGAAAAACAAAAGCAAACAAAACAAACATTAGGACAAATACTCTTAGATATGAAGGTTATTAGCGAGCGTGAAATGCTTGTGACCCTAGCCCAAGAGTTATCATTTGAGTATATTGAAAATCCATCATCTGTTATGGATATCAGTGTTAAAGAGATGGTAGGATTTGATTTTGCAAGTTCAAAAAAGATACTACCACTCCATATTAGAGATGGGCGATTGGTGTTTGCAACAAGTGATCCATTAGATTTCATCACAATGGAAGACTTAGGTATGATAACAGGTTTTGATACACAAGCCGTTATCTCACCTTATGCAACAATTCAACAAGGTCTTGCAGTTATGTATTCAGAAACAGATGACATTGAAGATGAAGCTTTAGTACTTAATACTGAAGATACTGACTTACTACAACGTGTAGAATCTGCACCGGTTGTAAAGATGGTTAATGCGCTGATAGATTCAGCATATAATGTAAATGCATCAGATATACATATTGAACCGGGTCAAGATGCAACACGTATAAGATTTAGAGTCGATGGTACACTTTCAGAGCATATGGTTCTAAAGAAAGAACTTCATGAACTTGTTACAACAAGAATCAAGATAGTATCTGGTATGAATATTGCAGAGAAAAGAAAACCTCAAGATGGAGCAATAAGACATACATCTGAATTTTTGGAACTAGACCTTCGTGTATCATCCATTCCAACACCTCTTGGTGAAAAGATTGTAATGAGACTTCTGGGAGCGGATCAAAATATATCTTATTCACTTGATTCAATTGAAATCAACGAAGATATTAAAGATAAACTAAGGGCCATATCACAAGTGCCGAACGGTATATTATTGTTAACAGGACCTACAGGTTCTGGTAAGACGACAACACTTTATTCTTTATTGAATGAAATATCAACACCTGAAGTTTCTGTTGTTACAGTTGAGGACCCAGTTGAGAAACAATTTGAAGGAATTACTCAAGTTCAAATCAATGAACGTGCAGGCTTAACTTTTGCAGCAGGACTTAGATCTATTTTACGTCAAGACCCTGATGTAATCATGCTAGGTGAGATACGTGATGCTGAAACTGCAACTATTGCAATTCGTGCAGCGATTACAGGTCACTTTGTACTTTCAACACTGCATACAAATGATGCACTTTCATCAGTAGTTCGTTTAATTGATATGGGTGTAGCACCTTACATGGTTGCATCATCATTAAAAGCAGTTATCGCACAAAGACTTGTTAAAAAGATTTGTCCAAAATGTAGTGAAGTCCATGAACTTGCTAATGAAGACAAATTACTCTTTCAAGATATCGAACTGAAACAAGCATCAGTTGGTAAGGGATGTGAACGATGCTCACATAGTGGATATACTGGACGCGTTGCGGTATTTGAAATCGTATTTATCGACGAAGTCTTAGAAAATATGATCTCAGAAAACGCCTCAATGAATAAATTAAAAGAATATGTAGCATCACAAGGAACTAAGTTTTTAAGGGATGATGTTATCAGATTAATCCAAGAAGGTAAGACAAGTATTACAGAAGCTAAAAAAATCCTATTTAGTGTAAGTTAAGTCATTTAACCCTTCATAATCAAAATGATAATCTTTGATAAAATAAGGTGGAATAGTCACTTTTTAAAGGGAATATTGAAAAACAATCTCTTAATCACGAGAAAAATACACCGTAAAATACATCTTTTTAAAAACAAAAGAAATTATGGAGAAAAACACCTGAATACGTTTACAATAATACGAATTAATGATACAATATAGTCAATAAGAAAAGGGGGAAACTATATGAAACTTATTAGAAAAAACAAAAAAGGTTTTACACTTGTAGAGCTTATCGTTGTTATTGCAATTCTAGCAATCTTAGCACTTATTTTAATTCCTGCAATTACAGGTTATATCGCTAAGGCTGAGGAATCACGTCTTGATTCAAGTGCAAGTGCTTTATATACACAAGCGATTTTACTTCATTCTGAAGGTACAGCAACTACTAAAGAGCAACTTGATCCATTACTTCAGGCTGAAGCAGATAAATCAGGTAAAGGTGATACTGTAACTGTTGATGGCGATGGAAATATCATTGTAGCAGTTGCAAACTCAAAAAAAGATCCAGTAACAGTAACATATCCAAAAAATAATACATCAGATGAAAGTATACCGGAATCTTAATTTGATGAATAATCGTAATAAACATAAAGTATTGTTTATAGGTTTTGTTATTAAACTAATTTGATAAAAGTATTGTGATACTATTAGGTTATGGCTTCCATTGGCAAGTCATAACCTGTTTTTATATCATTAACAAAAAAATGTGTAGGATAATAAGGTGAATTATGAAAAACATTAACAGAATAGAATATCCATTTACTCTAAGTGCACTGGAATTGCCAAAAAACTTAATTGATATTAATGAGCAAGCAGAAAATAGAAAAAGTTGGTTAGACAAGGAAATAGTCGATTTTAAATTTTCAGAAAATTTAAATAGGGCGGATAGATATGACTATATGATAGCAGCATTGAGTGGTGCTTTTACTGCCACTTTAGATATCATATATTGCAAGGAATTTTCTCTTTTGGAATCGAAAAAATGGGGTTCAGATAAGATAAATGAGTTTGTCATCAAGGTATCTCATAAATTTACGGAAAATAAGTCTAATGATATAAGATCAGCTGTTAGTGCCTTAGAAAAAGAGTATAAATTTCCTGCGGATTCATTGATCAATAAATTTGGTGGATCAACTGAACACCATCTAAGAGATTTTTCACACCATCCAACACCAATTGGTCTGGTTTTTTCCATATTAACTCAGTTTACATCTAAAGTATATGGGTCAGATGCTGCAGGAAATTTTATAATAGTAGCTTTAAATGATTCAAAACATATAGGCGAAACAACTTTAGAAAAACTGAACTTTGGAGTTTTAAAATGGTTGCTGCACATGACTTCCGATATGGCTGGAAGTGAAAAAACGGCTGGAAAAGGCATGGGGTTACCAGGACCAATATTATCAATATTAAAAGAATTATCTGTCTTACCTTTTATAAAAAATATTAAAATAAAAGACAAAACAGGTTCAATTTATTTATACGAGTATTTAGTAAAACTGTATAAAGGTCAGCAAAAATCGCAAGTCCCAGGTATTGATTTGAGGGCTGAGTTTGGTTTATATAAGTCTTTACTTAATGACACATCTCCTATAATATTTAACGAAATAATTGTGAGTAGTTTTTATATAATCAGACAACTTACAGAAGAGATTAAAAATAAAGAAATTGATTCTGTTGAAGAACTTTATCTTATCGAAATAAAGAATGTTCTTCCCTACAATAATAGAAGAACAATTCGAATGAAAACAGTGTCTTCTGCTGTTTTTGTAGCTGTAAGAGAAGGTCGCAATTTATTAACACAAAAATTAAAGCCACATCCTTTCCGGTTATCAGGATTTCTATTGAATATAAATTATCCTGGTGTAATACAACTTAGTATTGCTATCAGAAATGATTCTCAATATATAGTAGAAGATATACAATCCCTGATAATTGATTATAAATCACGATATATCGAATACTACGAAGCTTTGGATTTGGTAACTTTTGAATACTTCTCTTTTGAAGAACAGGAACGAATACATTTTTTTTCTATGTACTATGACATGGTCAAATATGATATTGAAAAAACAAAAAACAAAGAGATGAAAGAAAAAAAACAAGAATGGCTATCTAAATATCTAGAAGTTTATTCTAAGAATTCAGATAACCATTTAATACAAGCACGTGATAAAATATATTATGAATTTTTAAAGTCAAACATGAGCATTGAAAAATTAAGGATATACACTTTAGAACTTGGACTTTCTCAAATGTACCTGCCTTTTGATGAAAAAGAGAAAACGAAGTATATTTCTCTAAAGGTAAAAAGTAATTACATGGATGATATATTCTTAAATGATGGTCGATCACAGTTAAGAAAAGACTACAATAATATGAAAAAACTATATGAAAAAAATGTTGCTATACTTACCAATAAAAAGTCAAAAGTATATCTAACAGCAGCATCAACGATTACATTAACTGCGGCTACAGGTGGTTTGGCGCTTGCATTCGCACCAAAAATTGCCGTTACTTTGATGTCCGGTTCATTTGTTGGTTTAAAAGGTGTTGCTTTAACCAACGCAAGTTTGGCATCTTTAGGTGGTGGTTCACTTGCTGCCGGTGGATTTGGAATGGCGGGAGGAACGATTGTTATTACAAGTGGTGCAAGTATATTGGGTGGGGTTGGATCCTCTGCCTTAGGTGCGATAATATTATCGCAAAATAGTGATGCAGTATTACGTGAGAATTCAAAACTATTAACACTGGTTGATGGTATTGAGGATGAAAAAAAATCGCTAAGTATTCTTCAGTCTATTCAAAGAGATATTGTTAAGAGTATATATGCCTTAGAGAATGCTCATTTGATAATTGAAGGTATCAAAGAAGATAAAAAAACAATGAAAAATCGAAAAAAACAAGAAAAAATAAGTCTTAAGTACTATGATAAAACATTGTCACAAATTGATAAAAAGATAGAAAAACTTAAGAAAAATAAAAAAAATGTAAGTGATAACTTATATAGTATTGAGTATGCTGAATAATTTAGCGTAAATATATATACAATAAATACACTTGCTAGGATAAAAGAATCATATTATATAGAAGATTTATCAAGGGAATTCATTATATATACTAAGTGAGTAAGATTTAGATTAATGTATTCGCTTACTTGCTATAAATGTTTTGGTTCTAGAGATATATAGTGTATAATAGTAATTGAAAAATCATAAAGGAGAGTTATACATTATGGCAAATTGTTTAGTAGCGCAATCAGGCGGACCAACATCAGTTATTAATGCAACTGTTGCTGGAGTAGTTAAAGCAAACCAAATGAACCCTTATTACGATAAGGTATTTGGAGGATTAAATGGTATCGAAGGTATCCTAGAGGAAAGATTTGTTGATTTAACAAATATGAGCGACGAAGAAAACAGAATTCTACGTCAAACACCATCTAGTGCATTAGGTTCATGCCGTTACAAATTACTTCGTGAAAACGAAGCAGACTTTGTTAAGTTTTTCGAAGTATTAGAAAAACATGACATTGAAACTGTATTCTATACAGGTGGAAATGACTCAATGGACACTGTTTATGCATTAACTCAATATGCAGAGAAAAACAACATTAAAGGACGTCGTTTCGTAGGTTGTCCAAAAACTGTTGATAATGACCTAATGGTTATGGATCACAGTCCAGGATTTGCAAGTGCGGCAAAATTCATTGCTACAACTGCAAAACAAACACACTTAGATTCAACAGTATATACACGTGAAGACGTATTTATATTAGAAACAATGGGTCGCGACGCTGGTTGGATGGCTGCAAGTGCTTGTGTTACAGGTATTGTAGACGTTCTAGTATTACCCGAAGTACCTTTTGTTAAAGAAGACTTCATTAAAGCAGTTAAAAAACATATGGACGCAAAAGGAAAATGCTACATTGTAGTTTCTGAAGGTGTTCGTTATGCAAATGGACAATACTTAGCAGCTGGAGAATCAAAAGATGATACTTTTGGTCACGCAGTACTAGGTGGTTCAGGACAAGCATTACGCGATATCGTGCTTGAAGCAGGATTATCACCACGTGCAAAAGTTCAAGACTTAGCAAACGCACAAAGATCACATGCTACTGAGCAATCATTAGTAGACGTTACTGAATCATTCCGTTTAGGAATGTCAGCACACATGCGTTCAACAGATGGTACATTCACAGGTAAAACAGTATGCGTTGTTCGCCGTGATACTGAAGCATATGATGTTGAATATATCGCAACAGATGCATCAAACATTGCTAACCACGTTAAAAACTTCCCAATGGAATGGATTCTTCCAGACTTTGCAGGAGTTTCACAAGAAGCACTTGATTACATCAAGCCACTTCTAGTTGGACAACCAACAATTCTATATGATGAAATTGGAATGCCAAAACACGTAGTACCTTACTACAACCGATAATTCATCGACTTAGACCACTTCTTCGGAAGTGGTTTTTTTTATGCTATCTATATTAAAGAAATTGAAAACGCTTAATATATCTTTACTTTCCAAATATATGTTTGATATGTAAGCGATAAAATGATAAAATGAGTACGTTATGACTGATTTAGTCAAAAGAGGAAAAGGAGATTCATTATGATTAAGGGAATAGCGGCATCTGCAGGAATTGCAGTGTCAAAAGTATTTAAATTACAACAGCCAGTTCTTAATATTGTAAGAAAAGAAAACCAAGACGTTGAGGCTGAGATTGCTCGACTACACGCAGCGGTAGAGAGCGCGAAGATAGATATTGCATCAATCAAAGAAAAAGCAATTGGTAAATTAACAGACGAAGATTTAGCAATATTTGATGCTCACCTAATGGTAGCAGAGGATCCAGAATTTATTGGTCAAATCGAAGAGATGATCAAAAATGAGGGAATTAATGCTGATTTTGCAGTTGATAGTGTAGCAACAATGTTTGTTGGTATGTTCGAAGGTATGGATGATCCTTACTTTGCAGAGCGTGCAGCAGATATTAAAGACGTTACATTCAGAATCAAATGTAAAGTACTAGGAGTTGAAATTCCTGACTTATCAATTATAAATGAAGAAGTTGTTATTGTTGCTGAGGATTTAACACCATCAGATACAGCACAACTTGATAGAAAATATGTAAAAGGTTTTGCAACAGAAATCGGTGGACGTACATCACACTCTGCTATCATGGCACGTAGTCTTGAAATCCCAGCAGTTGTTGGAGCAGGTCCTTTATTAGAAAACATTACACACGGTGAAGAAATCATCTTAGACGCTATTGGTGGATCAATTATTTTTGGGCCAACTCAAGAGCAAAAAGATGAGTATACAGAAAAAGCAGAAGCATTCATTGCACATAAAGAAGGCTTAAAAGTTCTTAAAGATGCTGAAAGTATTACTAAAGATGGTCGTGTTGTTGAATTAGCTGGAAATATCGGAACACCAAATGATGTTGATTCAGTAATTAACAACGGTGGAGAAGCAGTTGGTTTATACCGTACTGAATTCTTATACATGGACTCACAAGAGTTACCAACAGAAGAAGAACAATATGTTGCTTATAAAGCAGTATTAGAAAAAATGTCACCAGGTCGTACTGTTGTACGTACTTTAGACATTGGTGGAGATAAAGAACTACCATACCTACAGTTACCAGAAGAAATGAACCCATTCTTAGGATATAGAGCAGTACGTCTAACATTAGACCGTCCTGAAATCTTCCGTACACAATTACGTGCATTATTACGTGCATCAGTTTACGGTAAACTAAGCATTATGTTCCCAATGATTGCAACACTTGACGAATTTAGAGCTGCTAAAGCTTTAGTTGAAGATGAGAAGAAAAACTTATCTAAAGAAGGTATTGCATTCAGTGATGATATCGAACTAGGTATCATGGTTGAAATTCCAGCAGTAGCAGTACTTGCTGACCAATTTGCTAAAGAAGTTGACTTCTTCAGTATTGGAACAAACGACTTAATTCAATATTCAATGGCTGCAGATAGAATGAACGAACGCGTATCATACCTATACCAACCTTATAACCCATCACTATTACGTTTGATCAAACAAACAATTGACGGTGGACATAAAGAAGGTATCTGGGTTGGAATGTGTGGAGAGATGGCTGGAGATGAAAAAGCAATTCCACTACTATTAGGTCTTGGACTTGATGAATTCTCAATGAGTGCATCTTCAATTCTAGAAGCACGTAGTATTATCCGTAACTTAAGCTACAAAGATATGCAAGAACTAACAGATAAAGCACTTAACTGTGGTACAACTGATGAAGTATTGGCATTACTTGATGAAGCACTTAACGCATAATCAAACAAATATCCTTAAAGATGTTGATAAATTGATCCATGATCAATATTCACAAGAATCTTCAGGGCATGACTATGATCATATAAAGCGTGTTGTAAATCTTACAACACGCTTACTTATAGAGGAAGCCAATCCCTTTGTAACATACCTTATTGCGTATTTCCATGAGGTATTAGATGATAAATTAGAGTCAAAATATGATACACTTGAATCACTTTTAGCATCCTACGATTTAGATTTAGAAGGATATGAGCTTGAAGTTATTAAAGGTATTGAAAGTATTGGTTTTAAAGGTGGATTTACAAGTACTGATAAGAGTATAGAGGCACAAATAGTGTCAGATGCTGATACACTTGATGCAATGGGTGCAATCGGAATAGGGCGTGCATTTTATTATGCGGGGTCTAAAGGATTACCATTTCACCAAGAAGAACTTGTAGGTGTTACTGCCGATAATTATGAAGAATACAGAAATAAAAAACGCAATATAATGACCCATTTTGATGAGAAGTTATTGATTCTTAAAGACTATCTTTATACAATAAAAGGTAAAGAGATAGGACTTGGAAGACACAAGACACTTTTAGAGTTTTATAAATCCTTTCATAATGAGTTAGCTTAGGAGACGTAGTATGAAAAATAGGATCGAAAACATAGGAATTAGTGGTATTCGTAGTTTTACAGCATTGTGTTCTCAAATGGATGACATGCTTTATTTAACAATTGGCGAACCCGATTTTGACACACCACAAGCAATTAAAGATGCAGCTAAAAAGGCGTTAGATGATAATAAAACACATTATCCACCAGCTTTAGGTTTAACATCTTTAAGAGAAAAAATAGCAAGTTATGAGGCGACTCTTTTTAATGAGGATATATCGATTGATAATGTCATTATTACAAACGGTGCTACAGAAGGGCTTGTTTTAGCAATGTGGACTCTTCTTAGTGAAGGGGATACACTCATTCAGCCAAGTCCTGGTTATACCTTATATGGTTCACAAGTTACACTTGCTGGTGGTAAGGTGTTAACATTAGACATAAGTAATAATGCGTTTCAAATAGATGAAAGTGCATTAAGAAATCTTGTTGATAATGATACAAAAGCGATTCTATTAACATCACCAAATAATCCAACTGGACAAGTATTGAATAAGGAAAGTCTTGTTGCTGTAGCAAGTGTGATGCGCGATTATCCAAACTTATACGCAATTTTAGATGATGTATACGATGTATTTGTATATGATACAAAGTTACATTCAATGCGTGAGTATGATGATTTACGAGATAGACTTATTGTTGTTCAAGCATTCTCAAAATCTCATGCAATGACAGGTTGGAGAATTGGTTATGTTATTGCACCTAAAGATCTAATTGATGAAATGCATAAACTACATCAAAATTTAATGGCAGGTGTTAACAGTATTGCTCAAGAAGCAGCACTCAGTACATTTGAAGTAGACAATAATTACATGCGTATCGAGTACAAAAAACGTAGAGATTATGTATATAAAAGACTTGTCGATATGGGAATGGATGTTATGTTACCAGAAGGTGCATTCTATATATTCCCAAATATCAGTAAATATAAGATGTCTTCTTATGATTTTTGCTTGAAATGTGCAAATGAACAAAAGTTAGCAATGATACCTGGTGTTTATTTTGGTAGCGATGATTATATTAGATTATCATACTGTTATTCAATGGAAGTCTTAGAGAAATCATTGGATAGATTAGAAGCATTTATGAAGAGTTTATAAAAAAAGTTGAGGCTGTAGAGTCTCAACTTTTATTTTGTGAAAGTGTGTATTTATCAGTACAATATGTGTCAACTAGATCGGTTTCATGGGTAATAAGAACAATTGTGAGTCCTTCCATTTTATTGAGTTCTTGCATATATTGCATGAATTCGTGTGTTAATTTATCATCGAGAGAGCTTGTAGCTTCATCAATTAATAGTATTTTAGGGCTTAGCAGCAAGGCTCTTGCAATAGCCAATCTTTGTTTTTGTCCACCTGATAAATTATCAGGGAAACTATCTTTCTTATCCAGGATATCAAATCTTTTTAATAGAGATTCGATGTCTTTTTTATTGTTTTTAACCAGTTTCATGTTATTCCAGACTGTTAAATTGTCGAAAAGTGCAAAATCCTGGAAAATATAGCCAATATCTTGAGTAATAAGGAGTTTTTCTTTCTTGTTTATTTTCTTATCATTATTAACAAGGTACTTATTATTAATCATAACCGATCCTGAATCAGGTGTATGAAGTCCTGCAATTATGCGAAGTAATGTAGATTTACCTACGCCAGAAGGACCAACAATTCCAAAGAAAGCTTGTTTTTTGATAGATAGATCAAGGTTGGAAAATACAATATCTTTCCCATAGCTTGCACTAACATTTCTGATTTCAATCATATGAGTCGCGCCTTTCTTTGTAAGAGTTTAAAACATTGGATAATTAAGAAACTAAAACCTAAATAAAATGCAAGTGCAACAAATAAAGGTTCTATTCGTAAATCTCTATTGAGAATTTCTTTTGATGCTCTCAAAATTTCATTGAGTGCAACTGTTGAGATAAGTGCTGTATCTTTAATTAAAGTAATGGTTTCATTTTCAATCGTTCTCAATGTATTTCTGTACATTTGAGGATAAATAACTTTAAATAGCATCTTAATCTTAGGTATTTGTAACATTTGAGCTGCGTCCCATTGATTCTGGGCGATGAGTGCCAAACCATTTTGAAATGTTGCAATAAAATATGCAGTATAATTTATGATAAATGTGACTGTGGCAATGAGTAGTCTGTTTTTAAAAGGAATACCCAGTATAACGGGAAGTCCAAACATTGCAAATATTAACTGTAACATTAAAGGTGATCCTCTTATAAACCAAATAAAACTAGATAATAAGGCTTGCGTTTTTTTAGCTTTTGTTTGGTAAATAAGTGCGAGTAGTGAAGCAATGGGAAGGGATACAAGTAGTGTAACCCAAAATACAATCATTGTATTTTTAAATCCCATAGATACTTCTTGAAGTATTGAAATTATATACTGTAAACTCATGGTCTTAAGATTAAATCTTTATCAAGCCATTTAATTGAGATATCTTTTGCAGTTCCATCTGCTATTAGTGAATCAATAGCTGCATCAACTGCATCTCTTAATGAATCATCGTCATTTTTTCTAAAACCAATTCCATAGTATTCTGAATCTAGTTTTTCATCTGATATAACATAGTCACTCTTATTTTTGGATAAGACATATCCTGCATAAGTGATATCAGCGACTACAGCATCTACAGTTTTTGCATTCAGAGCAAGTAGAGCATCAGCGATGTTAGTATACTTTTGCATTTCTTTAATTGATGTAAAGACATCACTTTTCTCAAGTCCTGTTTGTCCTGAAGATTGTGTTTCTACAGCAACATCAAGCCCTTCTAATTCAGAAATCTTTTTGATAGGTTTATCTGCGCGAGATAATATAACAATTTGGTTATCCATGTAAGGCTTAGAGAAATTTACTTCTTTTTTGCGGTCCTCACTGATTGTAAAACCATTCCATATCATATCAATATTCTTATTGTTAAGTTCAAATGTTTTATTATCCCAATCTATATATTGAAATTCAACATCCACCCCTATAATCTCTGCAACTTCTTTGGCTAAATCTAAATCCAAACCAGTTTCTTTACCAGTTTCATCTTTAAATCCAAGGGGAGGATAGTTGGTGAAACCTACAATCATCTTTCTGTTATCCTTTATTTCTTGAAGACTGCTAGTGTTCTTATCTTTATCTGCATCCTTAGGTGTACATCCTGCTAAGGTTAAAGCGATTAGTAATATTATAAGTAGTTTTTTCATAGTGATTCTCCTTTGTATAAGTACCATTATACTTTAATGCTTTAACGAAGTAAAGTAAAGTGTTCAAAAAAAAGAACTTAATCTTTTTTTAGTCGATCTAATATCTTTTTGTAAGCACCAGTTCCATGAGCTAAAGCACGGTTAATGCGTGCGATTGTTGCACTGCTAATCTGAGTTTCTTTAGTAATAGATTCATAAGTGTTTCCTTCATGTAAGAGTTTTGCAACCATAAGTCGGTCTGAAAAATCTTGAACTTCATTTTTAGTAGCGATGTCTTCAAAGAAGTCATGGCATTCTTCAACTGTTTTTAATTCTAAAACTGCTTTATAAAAATCTTCATGTTTCATATTTATCACCTGATTACAGTATAGTTTACAATTCCTACTTTATCAAGCAAAAGAAAATGGTTTTATGAATGAACATAAAACCATTAGTTATTATAGATTAATAATTTTGTCTAAGATAGCATCTGTACTTACCATAGTATTTTCAGTGTCATCTTTGTGTTTAAATTCAACTTCATTATCTTTTAATGAACGTCCTACTGTAACGCGATAGGGTACACCGATAAGTTCCATATCATTGAACTTAACACCAGCTCTTTCATCACGATCATCCAGTACAACTTCAATACCTTTAGAAAGTAGTGTTTCATAAAGTGTATTAGCATATTCAACTTGAGCTTCATCTTTCATGTTAATGATGATGATAGCAACTTTGAAAGGTGCAACAACTTCAGGCCAAGCTAATTGCTTGTCACTTGAGTATTGTTCTGCAAGAGCAGCCATTGTACGTCCAATACCGATTCCATAAGATCCCATGTATACATCTTGTAGATGGTTTTGGTTATCTAGGTAATCTAGGTTCATAGCTTGTGAATACTTAACTCCTAATTTAAATGTATTTCCAACTTCGATACCTTTAGAGAAAGATAATACACCTTCACCTTCAGGGTTAGGGTCTCCTTCTTTAACATTTGAAATGTCTACTAGGTGAGTTCTTTCGAAATCTGAATGGTTAACATTAATGAAGTGTGCATCTGTTTTATTTGCTCCCACTGTGAAGTTACGTAAGTTTTCAATATGTTGGTCTACAACAATGTCGATATCCTTAAGTCCAATAGGACCTGCAAATCCAACAACAGCACCTGTTATTTCTTCAACATTAGCAAAGTCAGCCAGTTCAACTTCGTTTGCTCCGTATAGTTTTCTAAGTTTTGTTTCGTTAACATCTCTATCACCTAAAACAAGTACAGCAACATGTTTTCCATCGACATCGTATATTAATGTTTTAACAAAAGTTTGAACATCTTGTTTAAGGAAAGCAGAAACTTCTTCAATTGTTTTAGCATCAGGTGTATAAACTTCTTCGTATGATTTGAAATCTTCTGTAGATACAATCTTACCAACATGTTCAGCAACCTCTAGGTTACTTGCATATCCTGTATCATGACCCAGTACTAAAGTATCTTCACCAATAGGGGAGATAGCTTGGAATTCTTCAGAAAGTAATCCACCCATAATTCCTGTATCAGCCTTTACGACTCTATAATCAAGTCCTAGACGATCGAAGATACGTTTATAAGCTTGGAATACATCATCATATGCTTTGTCAGCAGATTCTAAATCTACATCAAATGTATAAGCATCCTTCATCACAAACTCTCTAACACGAATAAGTCCAAAACGTGGTCTTGCTTCGTCTCTGAATTTTGTTTGGAATTGATATAAACTAACAGGCATATCTTTATAACTACGGATCATTGATTTAGCAGCTTGTGCAAATAATTCTTCATGTGTAGGTCCTAAAACAAATGGTTTGTCATATCTATCTTTCAATGTGAACATTGAAGTACCGATGATATCTCTTCTACCAGAAGCAATATAAACCTCTTCAGGAATAATTGCTGGCATGCTTACTTCCATTGAATGGATATTTTCCATTTCTTCACGAACAATAGCTTCGATTTTTCTTTTGACTCTTAACCCTAAGGGTAAGAACATATAAACCCCTGATGAACTTTTTTTAATATATCCGGCACGTACTAATAAGTTACCAGAATTGGAATCTTCGTCTCTAACATTTTCTCTTAGAGTGTAAAAATAATCTCTACTTAATTTCATAAGTCACCTCTTTTATCCTATTTAGTATAACATATAATAGTAAATGTGCTATAATGAGTATACCCAAAAGGACCAATATATTTCCAACATTTTGATATAAGGGAATCTGAAAGCATTAAGGGGTGTGAAAATCGGTAATTTATCGAGATCCCAAACTTAAAGCAGGATACCCACCTGTACTTACAGGGAATACATATCACCTTTTGGGTTAATTTATGATTGAAACTTTAAACAAAATAAGTTATAATATAAGAAGATATATGAGGTAGGTGTAATAGATATGTTAATTTTAGCAAGCACATTATGGGCAAACTTTGGGTTATTCTTAGGTGGTGCATTGGTTTCAGCCATAGCAACATTCTTCATAACTAAACGTTTGTTTGAAAAGCAAATGAAAGAAAACCCGCCAATCAACGAAAAGATGATTCGTGCAATGTATATGCAGATGGGTCGTAAACCAACTGAAGCACAGATTCGTCAAACGATGAAGTCACTGGGACAATAAGAAAACACAGGAGACTGTGTTTTTTCTTTACTATGAAAAAATTAATTAAAAGACTTATAGGTCTTATTGTACTGGCAGTAATTGTTGCGAGTTCTGCTGTTTGGTATACAGGATATAAAGAATATACTAAATTAATTGAAGAAAGTTCAGTACAATCTAAAATGGATGAAGTGCGCGCATATAAGCATTACGTTCCATATGATACCATCCCGACCTTCTTTCTAGATGCTACAGTAGCAGTAGAAGATGAAAGGTTCTATTCAAGAAATCTACCTATTGATGTACAAGCAATATTACGTGCAACATGGGTTAATATTAAATCATTAAGTTTAGAACAGGGTGGATCAACTATACCGCAACAAGTAGCGAAAAACTTATATTTAGACAACAGTACATCTTTTGTAAAGAAGGTAACTGAATACTATTTAACAAAAGATGTTTTAAAAGAGTTGAGTAAACAAGAGATTTTAACAACATACGTTAATATTATTTATTATGGAAATGGTGGTTATGGTGTGCAACATGCATCTCGTAACTATTTCGAACTCAATGTATGGGAATTAAATGAAGGGGAGTTGTCAATATTGGCAGGATTACCACAAGCACCTTCAGTTTATGATTTGACTCAAAACTTTGACTTAGCAAGACAGAGACAGAAACATGTCTTATATCGATTAGAGCAAAGCGGTAAAATAAATAAAGAAACCGCAGATAATATATTAAAAGAGGAGATTAAAGGATATGAATAAAATGATTAGTGGTATTAAACCAACAGGTCAAATGCACTTAGGAAACTATATAGGTGCACTGAAGCCTTTTGTTTCATTTCAAGATGAATATGATGTAAGTGTGTTTATTGCAAACCTACACTGTATTACAATGCCAATTGATCCAAAAGAATTAAAGACTAATCTAGAAGATGCGCTTATTTATTACCTTGCAGTAGGATTAGATCCAGACAAAACAACAATATTTTTACAAAGTGATGTTCTAGAACATGCACAACTTGGTTTTATCTTATCAACACTTACTTCAATGGGAGAGTTAAACAGACAAACACAATACAAAGACAAACGTGAATCTAAAGAGCCTTTAAGTGCAGGATTCTATACTTATCCTACATTGATGGCATCAGATATCTTAATACACCAAGTAAAAGGTGTACCTGTAGGTGATGATCAAAAACAACACGTTGAATTGGCTAGAGATTTAGCTGAGAGATTCAATAATAGATTTGGTCAAACATTTATTGTACCTGAGCCCATTACTCCAAAACTTGGAGGACGTATTATGTCACTTTCTGACCCAATGCGTAAAATGAGTAAATCAGATACACAAGGAGATAAAGGTGTAATCTATTTAGGTGATGATTTAAAGAAGGCACGTAAGAAGATTATGTCTGCTCAAACAGATTCAGATACAAAGGTATACTTTGATAAAGAAAATAAACCAGGTATCTCAAATCTATTAACAATCTATGCTTCACTTACAAATACAAGTATTGAAGCTGCAGAAGAGAAATTCAAATCACACCAATATGGAGCATTCAAAAAAGAAGTAGCAGATGTTGTTATTGAAGAACTAGAAATGATCCAGGATAAATATCATACAATTAAAGCAAGTGGTGTCTTAGAAGAAGTCTTAGAAGCAGGTGCAAATAAAGCAAGAATCCAAGCTCAAAGAACTTTAAAAACTGTTCAAAAAAAGATGGGCTTAGAACTTAAATAAAAAAAAACTAGGAAAAATGTCCATTTACATATATAATAAAGGAAAGGAGGCGTTAGATATGATTATATTATATTCATCACCAGGCTGTGCATCATGCCGAAAAGTAAGACAGTGGCTTAAAGATAGAAACTTAAAGTTCATTGAAAAAAACATCTTTACTTCTATGTTAAGTGAGAAAGAAATTAAGTATTTATTAATGCGTACCGATAATGGCGCAGAGGATATTATTTCTAAGCGTTCTAAAGTTATGCAAGAATCAAACGTAGATGTTGACGAATTGTCCATTAGTGAGTTGATAGTATTTATCCAGCGTCACCCAAGTGTTTTAAAAAGACCAATCGTTATGAATGAAAAATCTTTCCTAATAGGTTATGATGAAGAAGAAATTGACGCATTTTTACCACACGAATTACGTGGTCATAGTTCAATTTTAGATGATAATGACAAAGAATTATTTAATATAGGCGGGAAGCGATAAAAATGAAAATACTAGTTGGTTTATCAGGCGGGGTGGATAGTGCAGTTGCTGCATATCTACTCAAAGAACAAGGCCATGATGTTACCTGTGCATTTATGCGAAACTGGGACTCTTTAACGAATAATGATATCTTAGGCAATCCTACAATTCTTGATGAAACATGTTCACAAGAAGTTGATTATCAAGACGCATTGCGTGTTGCAAATCATTTAGGGTTGCCACTTTTACGCGTTGATTATGTAAAAGAATACTGGGACAATGTTTTTTCTTACTTCATAGAAGAAACAGAAAAAGGGTTTACTCCCAATCCAGATATCTTATGTAATCAATTTGTTAAGTTTGATGCATTTTATGATTATATGGAAAAAAACGGTTTTGATAAATTAGCAACAGGACATTATGCGCAAATTGACGCTGCAAAAATGTACAGAGGTATTGATGGTAATAAAGACCAATCATACTTCTTAAGTAGAGTGAATCCAGATGTTTTAGAAAATGTTATATTTCCACTTGGAAATCTAGATAAGACAGAAGTAAGAGACATTGCGATTAAAGCGAATATTCCAGTAGCAACTAAAAAAGATTCAACAGGAATCTGTTTTATTGGCGAAAGAGAATATCGTGATTTCTTAAAAAATTATTTAAAAGATGTCGAAGGTGACATCATAGATTATGATACAAATAAAGTTCTTGGAAAACACAATGGTGTTATGTTTTATACAATAGGTCAAAGACATGGGCTAAACATTACTGATTTTGTAGGACCTTGGTTTGTGGTAGGGAAAGATCTAAGTACAAACAATTTATATGTTGGAAAAGGATCTGATCATCCCAAATTATATTATACAAAAGCAATCATTGATGATTTAAACTGGTTCTCAGATGATAAATCACCAAAAGATGCAACTGCTAAATTTAGATACAGACAAAAAGATATTGATGTATCCTATAAATTTTTAGAAGATGGTACTTTAGAAGTAATAATGAAAACACCTGTTAAAGCTGTAACATTAGGACAAGAAGCTGTGTTCTATGATGACATGCTTGTTTTAGGTGGAGGTAGAATCGCAAGGGTCTTTAATCAAGACGGGGAAGAGGTTATCTATGACACAAAAGGACAATAAAACATTTAACTTAAAGGACGCAGTGACTTTAGTGCTTATTTACGTAGTAGGGATTCAGGCAGTCTTGCCTGTTATTCTTATACCTGCAATTAAGCTCTTTAATAAAGATATAAGTTCAGGTTTGGAGCCTGGTGTAATTCCAAATGAATTGCTTCCAAGTTTGCAGTTTTTTGTCTTTTTGATTGGAACACTCATTTTACTATTTCTAACAAGACATAAATTGTTGAATGAACTTAAGAAGTTTTTAACAAATGCAAGTGCAAATGTTTTGAAAGTCTTACGTAACTATGGGTTATCAATGCTTGCAAGTATTGCAATCAATATAGTACTTGTATATGTATTTAAAATGACAGAATCTAGTGATAATCAACAGATGGTTGAATCTATGGTGAATGATCTTCCATTAGCAATGCTAGCAGTGACAGTATTATTTGCTCCTTTAATAGAAGAAATTGTATTTAGAGGTGGTTTATACCTAGGTATTAAATCCAAGGTTGGAGAATTATGGGCTGTTCTTATCAGTTCAGTATCATTTGGAGCGATCCATGTGGTAGCTCAAGTAGCGCAATCGGGAAACATCATTGATTTATTATACATATTACCATATGCATCAATGGGATTCTTTATGGTTAAATCAGTTAAAGATACAGACTCACTTTGGGGTGGAATCTTAATCCACTTTATTAATAATCTAATTGCTACTTTAATAATTATACTTTAATAATATAACTGGAAGGTTGGTACTATGTTTGAAACAGTTAAAGGTATTGTCGAAACTAAAATATTCTATAATGAACAAAATCATTACGGAATATTTTTAATATCTTCAGAAAATGATCATGATATGCCTTTAACGATTGTAGGTAATTTCTATCAGATAGAACTTAAAACACGTTATGAATTTATAGGACAATATGTCGAAAATGCGCGCTATGGTATGCAGTTCAAGGTGGAATCATATATCAAGATAAACCATGAGAATAAAAAACATATTATTAATTACTTAAGCGGACCAAGTTTTAAAGGGATAGGTATTAAAAGTGCTACTGCTCTTGTTGAAAAGTATGGTGAGGATATTCTAAATCTTATTCAAGAAAACCCTCAAATGATTCTTGAAATTAAAGGTGTATCAAAAGCAAATCTTGAAAACCTTAAGAATAATGTATTACAAGAAGACCCACGTGATAAATTTATATCAACACTCAGTGTATTGGGGTTGGGTGGTAAGACAATTGGAAGTATTCTAAATTACTATAAAGATGATGCTGAGTATCTTGTGACTGAAAATCCTTATCGTATTGTTGATGAAGTACATGGTGTTGGATTTGAAGTGGCTGATACTATTGGTAGGTCTCTTGAATTTGGAGAGACGCACCCCTATAGAATTGAAGCACTTATGAGCGAAACTTATAAGAAAGTTTGCTTTGATGCATCACACTCATTTATATCGAAAGAAGTATTGATGGAACGATTAAGTTCATTTCATCCAGAGTTATTAGAAACAGCGTATACATCATTGTTAAAAAAAGGAATTTTGATTCAAGATGATACACGTTTATACCATTACACTCAGTATGATTCAGAAGTTGAGGTCGCAAACTTTTTAAATAGATTTTCACAAAGCAAATCAGATTTATTAACTGATCAATTTGATGATCAAGTAAAGCTTGTAGAAGAGAAGTTGAACATTGAATTTGGTGAAACTCAAAAAGATGCAATTGAAACCTTCTTAAAAGAAAGTGTTGTAATATTAACAGGGGGTCCAGGAACTGGCAAAAGTACACTGCTCTCAGGGATTGTCTCTTATTTACAATTGACATATCCTGCATTTCATATCACATTGTGTGCTCCTACGGGACGTGCTGCAAAAAGGTTGAAAGAACTGACCAATGTATCAGCATCAACCATTCACTCTATTTTGAAGTGGAGTATTGAGTCTAATGAGTTCGCACATGATGCTCACAATCCTTTAGATACAGATATATTAATCATAGATGAATTTTCTATGGTTGATGTATGGCTGTTCTCAAAATTAATAAGTGCATCATCCAAGATTAAGAAGATACTTATTGTTGGAGATAAAGATCAATTGCCATCAGTAGGACCTGGTTTTGTACTCAAAGATTTACTAGAATCATCAAAGTATCCAGTAATTACACTGGATTATAACTATAGACAAGCTGAAGGGTCAGAGGTTATTGATTTGGCTTTGAATATGAACAAAGGTATTTTTGAGATTGAGGATTACCATAAAGATGTTAAATTTTTCGATTCCAAACGATATCCAGCAGTTGAAGTTGTGTTACAATTAGTTCAAGAAGCTTTAAATCGTGGATATTCCATATTTGATATACAAGTTTTAGCACCTGTCTATGCAGGGGCAACCGGTATAGATAATCTGAATTTCTTTTTACAAAAAGCTTTTAATCCAGCGGACGAAACACGTAAAGAAGTTAAGTTTGGAACAAGAATATTTAGAGAACAAGATAAGATATTACAACTTAAAAATCAACCAGATGATTTTGTCTTCAATGGTGATATTGGAGTTCTAGTTGAAATCACTTATGACCGAAAGGTTATTGTAGATTACGAAGGAAACTTCGTTGAATATGCAATTAGTGATTTAATGAATATTACGCATGCTTATTGTTTAAGTGTTCATAAAGCGCAAGGAAGTGAATACCCAATTGTCGTTTTACTAGCAGAAAACAGTTATCGATTCATGTTATCAAGAAGGCTGTACTATACAGCAGTAACTAGATCATCTAAATCATTGATATTACTGGGTGATGTGAGTGCATTTAAAAAGGCAGTAAGTAACGGACAAGAAGATACACGCAATACATACTTAAAAGAAAGATTAAAATAATAGGAGGAAATATATATATGTTTTATGATAAAGTATTAGAATCGTTTGAATATATTCAAACTCAAACAGATGTTAAGCCGAAGGTAGGGATTATTCTAGGAAGTGGTCTTGGATCACTTGTAGATAAGATCGATATTAAAAAATCATTACCTTACGAAGATATTCCACACTTTCCTAAATCTAAATTAGAAGGGCATGCTGGAAACTTAGTAATGGGAACTTTAGGTAATTATGATGTTGCAGTAATGCAAGGACGTTTCCATTTCTATGAAGGTTTTGAAATGAAAGAAGTAACATATCCTTTATTTGTAATGAAATTAATGGGCGTTACACACCTTATCGTTACCAATGCATGTGGTGGAATCAATCCAACATTTGCACCAGGAGACTTAATGATTATTGATGACTTTATAAATGGAGTATCAACAAACCCATTACATGGTCCAAACGATGAACGTTTTGGTCCGCGATTCCCAGATATGTCAGAACCATATAACAATGATTTTAGAAAAATTGCTAAAAAAGTTGCATCGGATCTAGACATTGAACACCACGAAGGTGTCTATGCATTTTTCCAAGGCCCATACTATGAGACGCGTGAAGAAATTAAAATGTATGGTAAATGGGGGGCTGATGCTATTGGTATGTCAACAGTACCTGAAACAATAGTTTCTAACTACCTTGGTTTTAAAACATTAGGTATTTCTGTTATCACAAATATGGCTACAGGTTTAAGAGATGGAAAACACTCTCATGAAGAAGTGGTTGAAATTGCAAATAGAACAAGTCTAAAACTTTGTGAGTGGGTTGAAAAATTATTAGAAGAAGATTCAATAGACTAAGTAGAAGATTATAATATATATAAAAAATAGAGTCTGTATCACGATACAGACTCTATTTTATTTTCTTGATAGTTGAAATTATTTATTTGATTTTCTAAGTTCGTTTAGTATTTCTTCAAGTAGTACAGTTTCTTGAGAAGGTTCAGGTGCTAATTCTTCAACAACTTCAGCTTCTTTAGCTCTACTTAATTTGTTAATCATACTGATCATACTGAATATAATCAGTGCGATGATTAGAAATGAGATAACAGCATCAATGAAACTACCATATCTAAGGACTGTTGCTTCTTTGATGACAACACCATTTTCAACAACTGCTTTCTTTAATATAAATTGTAGGTTCTCAATGTTTTCAGTATTAGCAATAACACTGAGTAGTGGTGTGATGATGTCTGTAACAAGTGAAGTTACAATAGCAGTAAATGCCCCACCAATTACAACCCCGATAGCTAAATCAAATACATTACCCTTTAAAGCAAATTCTTTAAATTCACTCATAAATTTTTTCATAACTTTCCTCCATCTATTAATAACTCAATAGTACCATGATAAAACAAGCGTGTCATTAAAGATACAATGTTAAAAATAGGTGAAAAGACTTGTTTTATATTTGTAATCGTTTACAATATAGATAACAAAGGGGTGATGCACGATGGTTAGCGTTGTCAAAAACAATTCAAGAGTGATTAAACATGTGCATCATGAAATTTTTAAAATGAGATAGGCTATTTTTGTAAGTCTATCTTTTTTATTACTTTGTTTGACAAGGAGGTTATCAATATGGATCAAACAGATAAAGTATTCTTTGATGCTTGTGCGCACGGTGATTTAGATATCGTGAAAAATGCACTTGCTGATGGAGCGAACGTAAATGTGGTGAATGGTGAAAATCGAACCGCATTGATGAGGGCATCAAAACGAGGTCACTTAGATGTGATTAAGTATATCATTGAGAATGGTGCTGATGCTACAAAGATAGATGTAAATGGTAAGGATGCATTAATGGCAGCAGCTAAAAAGGGTCATTTAGACATCGTAAACCTATTAATCGAACACGGTGCTGATGTTAACTTACAAGATAATCGTGGGCGAAATGCATTGATGAGGGCTTCTTTCTTAGGGCAGACGCCTGTAGTATTGCGTTTAATAGAAGCAGGATCTCAAGTTAACTTAAGTGATGAACTGGGAAGAACTGCATTAATGGAAGCGGCACTTGCATTTAGAACAGATGTAATTAAAGTTCTTGTAAGTGAGGGTGCGGATGTAAATGCACAAGATCATAATGGTTGTACTGCACTTATGCGTGCAAGTTACTCAGGGTTTGAAGAACTGATTGTTTATCTTCTAGGACATGGGGCAGATATAAAGATTGCAGACAAAGATGGAAATCTCGCAATTCATTATGTACGTCAACACAGTTTTGAAGATTTGAAAAACTATTTCAAGTAATTTGTCACTAAGTGGAGGAAAATATATATGACGATGAAAGACTATTTATCCCAAGATGTCCGTAATTTGGTCCTTCTTGGGCATGCTGGAAGTGGAAAAAGTGCACTTGTGCAATCTTTCCTTTATAAAACTAAAAAAGTTAATAAAATCGTAGATGCTGAAAGTGGGCAGTCACCTGTCGACTTTGAACCTTTAGAAATTAAAAGAGGACAATCTATTTATATGAGTTTGGTCCCAATTGAGTGGGAAAATAAGAAAATAAATGTAATAGATACGCCTGGTTACCTAGATTTTATATCCGAAACAATTTCCGGATACTCAGTTGCAGACAATGCTTTAATTGTAGTAGATGCAAAAGAGGGTGTTGATGTTGGAACACGCTCTGCATTCAATATGGTTGAACGTGACAATAAGCCAACAATTTTCTTTGTTAATAAAATGGACGAAGAAGAAGTATCATTCCATAAAATCTATGAATCACTAAGAGAAACATTTGGAAACAGTGTTATTGCATTTGAAATACCAATTCGAGAAGATGGCAAAGTTATTGGTAGTATTAACCTTTTAAGTAAAAAGGTTTGGTATTACGGTAAACCTGAAACACCTCATGAAGTTCCTGATGATTATGAAGATCTAGTGGCGAAACATTGGGAAGAAATTTGCGAAGCGGTAGCAATGACAGATGATGCGTTAATGGAAAGATACTTTGAAAACGGTGATTTATCCGATGAAGAAATATTAAAAGGTGTTTCTATTGGTGTTAGAACGGGTGATATTCGTCCTGTTTATACAGGAAGTGCCAAAAATGGTGTAGGAATCAGAAGGTTATTAGATTTAATTACTGAATACCTACCTACTTATGGTGAAAGAGAAACTGTTGTTGCTAAAGATATATCTGGAAAAGAAGTGGAACTCCAAACTAATGAATCTGAATCATTCAGTGCGCAAATATTTAAAACTATAGTTGATCCATTTGTTGGACGTATTAGTTATCTAAAAGTTATGAGTGGTATATTATCATCAGACTCTGTTGTTTATAATGAAGCTTCAAGAGAGAGTGAGAGAATATCAGCAGTCTATAGTATTTCTGGAAAACACCAATTGGGAGTTGGGAAATTGTTCACTGGTGATATTGGTGCAGTAACAAAACTTCAACATTCCAAAACATTTGATACATTATCAACAAAAGAAAGACCACTTGTCTTTGATAGACCAGATTTACCGCAAGCTGCTCTAGCTATGGCAATTTGGCCAACAAGTAAAAAAGATGAAGATAAAATGAGTACAGCGATTTCAAGAATTATTGAAGAAGAAATCAGTGCTTATACAGAAAGTAATCCTGAAACTAAAGAATTTATTCTATATGGACTGGGTGATCAACACCTAGATGTAATGATCACAAAGTTAAAAGATAAATACGATGTAAGTGTTGAGATGACAGTTCCTGAAATTGCCTATAGAGAAACTATCAGAAGCAAAGTAACAGGTGAGGGACGACATAAGAAACAATCAGGTGGTGCAGGACAATTTGGTCATGTCTTTGTTGAATTTGAACCTTATGATACTGAAGCCATGGTATTTGAAGAAAAAGTATTTGGTGGAGCGGTGCCAAGACAGTACTTCCCAGCTGTTGAACAAGGAATTCAAGCAGCTATGGAAAAAGGTGTTCTTGCAGGATATAAGGTTGTAGGTGTTAAAGCAACATTAATTGATGGAAAGTATCACGATGTTGACTCTAAAGAGATTGCATTTGTTCAAGCAGGACGTTTGGCTTATTTAGATGCTATGCCAAAAGCCAAGCCAATTTTATTAGAGCCTATAGTTGAAATTAAAGTTACATGTCCAGATGATTTTACTGGGGCTGTAATTGGTGATTTAAACAAACGACGCGGTATGATCGTGGGTATGGATCTTGTAAATGGTGATGATCAACTAATTACAGCTGAAGTTCCACTTGTAGAGGTTGGAAGATATCTATCAGATTTAAGATCTATTACACAAGGACGTGCTACATATACTCAAGAATTCTTAAGATATGACCCAGCACCGGATCATATTTCCGAAACAGTTATAAATAGAAGAAAAAAAGAGTTAGAAGACTAAAATAAAGAGCAAAGAACCTAAAGTATCGATATTTACTTATATCTAAGTAATGAAACTTCTAAGGAATCTTTGCTCTTTGTTCATAATTAAAAAAGAGACACCTTTAAGGTGTCTCTTTGGAGAAAGGGTTTAAGCGTTAGCTAAGTTTTTAGCAACTTCATCCCAGTTAATTACTTCGAACCATGCGCTGATATAATCAGGACGACGGTTTTGATAGTTTAGGTAGTATGCATGTTCCCATACATCTAGTCCTAATAATGGTGTAAGACCATCCATGTAAGGTGAGTCTTGGTTAGCTGTTGATATAACAGCAAGTTTGTCATTGTCTTTTACAAGCCATGCCCATCCACTACCGAAACGAGTTTTTGCAGCTGTATCTAATTTTTCTTTCAATCCATCAAGTGAACCGAAATCTTTATTAATAGCAGCAAGTAAGTCGCCTTCAGGTAATTGACCTTTAGCAGGTGTTAAAGTTTTCCAAAATAATGCGTGGTTAACGTGCCCTCCAACGTTGTTGCGTAAAGCACCGCGGATTGACTCAGGAACTGAATCTATATCTTTAAGTAAATCAATAGGGTCTTTAGCTATTAAATCAGCGTGTCCCTCAAGTGCAGCAAGTGCATTGTCGATATAAGCTTGGTGATGTTTAGTATGGTGAATTTCCATAGTACGAGCATCGATTTGAGGCTCAAGTGAATCATATGCGTAATCTAAATTTGGTAATTTGTATGTCATAAAACTCTCCTTTTCTTTGTATACTAACCTTACCAAAGAGCGAAAATAAAGTCTATCAATGTGCCAAGGAATTATGTATAATGAAAGAAATAGAAAGGGGCGATTACAAATGCGTCAACTATGTATAGATTTATTAAAAGAAAGAACAGTAGAATTAGAAGATATTGTAGAATGTGTTGCTTATTTACAAGAAGAGTTTAACTCTCATATTGATAGAGAAATAATCATGAGTGATATCATGGGCATTTTGGATAAAAGAGAGGTTCAACATACTGTTATGACGGGGATATCAATTGACATGGCGGTAGAACAAAAAAACTTTGGAAACAAAATTATTTGTGATATTATTAATGAGGACAATGGTCTTTATGGAATAGATGAAGTCTTAGCGTATAGCATCTGTAACCTATATGGTTCAATTGCTCTTACTAACTTTGGTTTTATAGACAGAGTGAAGCCAGGAATCATTGGTGAACTTAATAAACATAAAGATGGTGTCTGTAATACGTATTTAGATGATGTGGTCGGTGCTATTGCAGCCGCAGCTGCATCGAAACATGCACACAAAGGAGTGGCGAAATGAAAAAAATATTATTAGTTATGATGGTGGGTTTAGTATTCTTAAGTGGATGTACAAAAAAAGAGCCTTTTGAACCAGGTAAAATTACTTATTTATCTCTTGAAGAATATGAAGAAAAAATTAAAACAGACGATAAATTTATGGTCGTTATTGGAAATGTTGATTGTTCAGCATGTAAAGAGTTCAAGTCTGTACTTGAAGAACTTAATGCAAATCACTCACTAGAGGTATTTTATGTTCAAATCGATAATAGTAAGTGGTCAGATGAAGATAAAGACGAATTTAAAGAACTAACAAAAGAAACGTACGGATTCGTTGTTAATGCAACACCAACACTTTTCATTGTTGATCAAAAAGAAATTAAAGAGTCAAAAGTTGGTTACTTAGAGTATGGTAAACTTTTAGACATGTTAAAGGATAACAGTTTAATTGAAGGGTAATGTCAACCAATCAATACATACTTTATTAAAACGATTAAATATCCAAGATAATGACATCGTAATTTTAAATGTGTCAAATGACGTTGATAAAGGCTTATTAAAGTCTATTCTTGAAAATTTAAAAACAAGTTTGATAAATGGAACATTGTGTATTATTGGAGATTGTGGATTTAATTCAAGTGAAACAAATCTTGAAGAGTTATCAACAATACCAGAACTTAACCGAAATGTAATCTTTAGAAAACCAATATTAAAGATGTTTGAACTAAGTACAAGCGTACAGTATGTAAAACATCCTTCTGTTGAAATTGCTGTAAGTGGTAAGCACGCGAGCTTTTTAACAAGACATGAGTCCTTAGATTTCCCATATGGTAAAAATTCTATCTTTAATGATTTATATGATATGAATGCTATCTATTTGAGTATAGGTGAAGAAGAAGGTGCGTATCCTTTGAAGTATGCTATTTTAGAAGATGATGCAATCATCAAAAGAAATGTATGCCTCTATGGAGATATCCAACATTCTTATCTAGATGTAGAATTTGATAAAGACCAAGCGGCAGATCAATTTAAAGGTAATACCCAGTACGAGGGGAATTCACCCGTTGTATATGGTGAACGTTATCGATATTTAATCGAAGCAATTAGAAATAAGTAAAAAAAGGTAAATCCTACTCGGATTTACCTTTTTTTGTCGATTCGCTTATCATGCGCTCGATTATATGTCCTATTTCTTCGAATGCTTTTTGATCCTTTTCTGAGAACCTGTTTTTTACAGGAGAATCAATATCTAAAACTCCATAGGGTTCATCGTTAATTACTAAAGGTATGACCAGTTCACTCATTGATGCACTATCACAAACAACATGACCTTTGAATGTATGAACATCTGCAATATTTTGAACGGTTCTTGTTTCCATAGCTTTCATACAAACACCTTTACCAGGATATAATCTTGTGCAAGCAACATTACCTTGGAAAGGTCCCAGAATAAGTTGAGAATTTTCATAGAAATAAAAACCAACCCAATTAATATTTTCAAAGTTCATATTTATTAGGGCGCTAATATTAGCAAGGTTAGCTATAATATTCTTTTCGTCTTCAATAATGCTTTCGATTTGTTGAATCATTAAGTTATGCATTTTTCTCTCCCATCTCTTAGTTAATATGGCTAGAACTAAGATTGTTATTATAGTGTAGCATATTAGTTCAATATCTACATTGTTAAAGGTGTTAAAATTAGTGATTTATAAGTTGTTCTTTTGATGTGTATTATAGATACATTATTCTATCTATATATAAGGGGTGAATATCAAGGGTTAAAAATGTATATATAATAGAGGAGAAAGCATTAATTATATAAAGATAGTAAATGATGATAGAAGACCTTATGTAGATAAATATTATATTTTTAAGAAAAATTACCAATTAGTCATTATATTGTATATAATATATAAGGTAGTTAGGATGTGTGATATGAAACCAAAAGTGGGAGATGTTGTATATGTGCAAACATATAAACATGATGGATCGATTCACCGCACATGGTCTAGTGCAACGGTGTTAGATGTTGATGCATCAAAAATTGTTGCGATTACATATAAAACATGGGTGGTTGAATCCAATAATAGAAAATGGTTCACACGTGAACCAGCAATATTGTTTTATTACTTTGATAGATGGTATAACGTAATGGCGATGATTCGTAAACGTGGTATATATTATTACTGCAATTTAGCATCACCTATTATATATGATGGAGAAGCAATAAAGAATATAGATTATGATTTGGATGTAAAGATGTATCCTGATGGTAATATAGTCTTACTTGATGAAGATGAATTCTCAAGACACCAAAACCAAATGCATTATCCAAAAGATATTATTCATATAGTTGAAACAGAAAAAGATCGTCTAATGAATGTAGCGATGGCAAAAGAGTATCCATTTAAGGATAAAGTCATCAATGGTTACTTTGAAAAGTACTTAAATCTCGATAATGAGGCAGAATAAAATTCTTTTTGTCTCATTATCTACCGTTTTAATAGGGTATTTGGCATATTCTAAAAGAAAATGAACAAAAAAGCATTTAAGTGTTGACATACCTATAGGTGAATGATATTATGAATAAGCCTTGAGGGAAACACCTCAGGAAATGGTCTTTGAAAACTGAACAAGAAACGTCAATTTCAAAATTAAAAATAAATAAAATATTAACAACTCGTCAGAGTTTTTAAAATGAGTCATATGGAGAGTTTGATCCTGGCTCAGGATGAACGCTGGCGGCGTGCCTAATACATGCAAGTCGAACGGAGTTATAGATATAAGCTTGCTTAAATTTATAACTTAGTGGCGAACGGGTGAGTAATACATAAATAACCTGCCCCGATGTCTGGAATAACAGTTGGAAACGACAGCTAATGCCGGATATGATAATATGGAGCATTCTAAATTATTGAAAGATGGGATACATCGCAACGGGATGGATTTATGGCGCATTAGTT
>JAAYGI010000037.1 GCA_012727815.1 Erysipelothrix sp. | reverse complement strand
CTCTAACAAAATCTGCCAGTAAGTATCCATAGCTTTCCTCATAACCAAAAACAAAGTTTTTAGTATGTGCTTTTCTATGAGACTCAATTTTTTCACCTATATATTTAAAACCTGTTAATGTTTTTTCGACATCAACATTGTATTTCTTTGCAATCTTTTCGCCTAAATCAGATGAAACAATCGTATTAAACATAACAGGGTCTTTTGGCATCAGTTCAAGTTCAAGTCTTGTACTGTATAAGTATTCTTGTAAAATTGCACCACCATCATTACCTGTCAGATAAACATATTCACCTTCATGTAAAACGGAAATACCCATTCTATCTGCATCAGGATCAGCAACAAGCATAAGATCAGCAGTGTGCTCTTTTGCATATTTTAATGCATGTGCAAAAGAATTCTTATCTTCCGGGTTAGGAGATAATGTATTTGAAAAATCTGGATCATATGCTTTTTGTTCTTCAACAACAATCACATCATATCCAAGTTCTTCAAGAACATTTGGAACAAGCGGATAGGATGTTCCATGTTGTGATGAGAATACAATCTTAATATCCTTTTTAATATCTTTTCTTAAAGCGATAGTTTTAAGTTTTTCTAAGTACAAGTTATCGAAATCATCTGCTAAATATCTAACCATTGATTTCTCACCAACCTTTAGATCTATTTTAGTTTCATCTTCAATTTCATTTACATATTTAATAACTTTCGCTATTTTTGAATCCACAAGTTGACAGCCTGTTTCATCATAAACTTTATATCCATTATATTCTTTTGGATTATGACTAGCCGTAATAACAATTCCACCCACACAGTTCAATTTTCTTACTGCGAAAGATAGTTCAGGGGTTGGTCTTGGTTGTTCGAAAATATACGAATCAATTCCAAATGTTGAAAGGATTTTTGCACTGATATCTGCGAATTCTTTAGATTGATGTCTGTTGTCATATGCTATTGCTACTTTTAGAGGCCCTGAAAAAGTCTCTTTAAGGTATTTACCATATCCTAGGTTAGCTTTAGCAATTGTATATACATTCATACGGTTGGGTCCTACACCTAAGAGTCCACGCATTCCTGCTGTACCAAACTCTAAAGATTTGTAAAAAGCATCTTTTTTATCATTTTCTGATAAGTTATCAAGTGCCTTCGCTACCCATTTTTCTTTTTTTGATAAATTTGTCCAATTATTATAAGCATCCATTTATTATATCTCCATTTTGATAAAGAAAATAGAAGGAAGATCCTTCTATATTTTCTTATTTATCCAATAACTTTTTGAGTTTTTAGAACTTCTTCGATAGTTGCGATTGCTGCATCTTCGTCTTCGCCTTCAGCAGAAACTGTGATTTCTGATTGAGTTGGAATTCCTAAAGACATAACTCCCATGATTGATTTCATGTTAACTGAACGTCCTTTGTAGCTCAATTTGATTTCACTCTTAAATTTACTTGCTGCGTTTACTGCTACAGTCGCAGGACGTGCGTGTAGACCAACTGGGTCAACTACGATTGCGTTAAATTCTTTCATTTACATTACCTCCTACATTCTAGTATATTTTATACTATTTGAGTGTTTAAAACAACAGTAAACGCTTATAAAGCATTTAATTCATATATATATACCCTTTGAAGGGTGATTTCTTATCTAATAACTATATTTTGCATCACTAATCTGGTTTAAGCTGATCGTCAATACGAAAATGTATAAGGCTAGACGTCTTTTAATATATAGACCCTTAATACTGTGAGATTTCAATACATGTTTGTATTCTTAATGGAAATAATAGCTTTATTGATTTAAATGATAAGAAAACCACAATATATGACTGATATTGTGGTTTTCTTTTAATTATTTATGGTAAGGATGATTCTTTTGAATCATGAATCCTCTATATATTTGCTCAACAAGTAAGAGTCTTACAAGTTGGTGTGGGAAGGTTAGTGCTGACATTTTCCAGATGAACTTTGCTTCTCTTCTAACTTTATCTGATACTCCATGGGAACCACCTATCATAAATACAATGTTCCGACCATTTGATAAACTCTTATCCATCAATTTACTTAAGTCAGGTGATGAGATGTTTTTACCTTTTAAATCTAAAAGTATTAAGTCTTCTTTATCACTGACTTTAGATAAAAGTCTTTGACTTTCATCTTCAATAATTTTGTCCACTTCACTATCCTTATGTTTTGAATTATCAAGTTCAATAATTTCTAGCTTATGAACAGTAGTCATCCTTTTTGTATATTCTTGAATCAAGGAAACCATAGATTTTTCTTTAATTCTTCCGACTGCTACAATCTTAATCAATCTAAAGTAGCCTCAATCTCTTGGACTTCTTGACCTCTTATTACTTCTAATTTTACAACATCACCAGGTCGTTTCTTATAAAGTTCTCTTCTGAATTCTTTAAAGTCTTTAACTTTAACACCATCAAATGATGTTATGATGTCATTTTTCTTAATGCCTGATTTTTGAGCAGCACCACCCAATACGATATCTACAACTACAACACCTGTAACATCTTCTTCAATATTTAGTTGTTGTAAGTATAAAGGAGATAAATCATTGATTGCAATCGCTGATATACCAAGCAGTGGATAATTTACTTTACCATCTTCTTTTAATTGTTTTACAATTGGTAATACTTCGTTGATTGGAATAGAGAAACCCATTCCTTCTATTTTATCTGAACTAAATTTTAATGAGTTTATACCAATAAGTTCACCATTCATATTTACAAGCGCACCACCACTGTTTCCAGGGTTGATTGCTGCATCTGTTTGTAATACGACCATGTCCCAATCAGAGATTCCATCATTGTTTAAATCTACAGGAACAATACGATCTTTACCAGATATAATTCCAAAAGTTGTTGAGTTTGAAAACTCTACGCCCAGTGGACTTCCCATTGCTACTACAAATTCTCCAACCTTACTTAAGGCGGAGTCTCCGAGTTTAAATGCTTCTAGTTCATATTCTCCTACAATTTTTAGTAGTGCTAAGTCAGTATACACATCGGATCCTATAACCTCTGCATCTACTTCAACACCACTTGCAAGGAGTACTACAACACGTTCTGCATCTTCAATAACATGGTGGTTAGTAACAATATAGTTGTCTTTACCTTCAATTTCATACACAACGCCTGTACCACTACCTGCAACACTTCCACGTTTGTATTGAACAATTGAAACAACTTTATCATTTACTTCGTTTACAACTTTTGTAACATCTGTCTCAAACTCTGATACGATTTTTGAAATTTCTTCATCTTTAGGTTTATCACCCGTTTTATTTAAAGTATTGTTAATATTATATACTTGAAATAATACGAATGCATTTGAAATAATCAATAATAAAATAACTACATTTTTAATCTTTTTCATCGTTTACCTCTCTAACATCCTATGTATCTACATGGATGTTGCTTAACGCCATTATATCGAATTTCAAAGTGAACGTGGGGAGCGGTTGTTCTTCCGGTCATACCCACATAACCAATTTGATCTCCCTTAGCAACAGTTACACCTCTTGGTACAATGCCGGGAGCATTCAAATGATAGTAGTATGTTTTAAAGCCATTGTTATGGTTAATTACCATATAGTAACCTGTTGATGATGTGAATGAATTTGTCTCTATATAACCTCTATCTGATGCATATATAGGTCCATATCCTCTGTTACTTCTTGAAGTAATATCCACTGCAGCATGTCCTGCATAACAGTACCAGCCACACATAATACGTGCATTACGCATTGGCCAAGCAAAACTTCCGGATCCAATTCTTGGTTCAACATAAGTTCCGACTTTAACAACTCCTCTAACAGGAGGTTTGGTAATTTTAGATCTTACTTCTTTTGAATCGATGGACTCATCATTTAAGTATCTATCTTCATAAGTAACATCTCTATATCCAACAGCTTCTTTGACTTCAACTCGTGTAAGTCCTTCGCGTAAAGTTGGATCTTTTTGATAAATAACTTCTTCAGGGTGAACGATTTCTTCAACAAGTCTTTCTTTTGTTACAAAAACATTGAAAGGTGAGTTGAAAGCCGTAACGTTTAAGTTTGTTCCAGGCTTAATAATTTGTTGCTTATCCTTGATGGTGTCAGTATTAATAGATACCAGTTGGTTAACTGTTAGTCTGTTTAATACAGCAATACCTTCAATCATGTCAAACTCTTGTACAGTATATGATTTCATTTCTGGATTATTTCCAAAACTTAAGAAGTTTAGAATTTGTGTTTCATCTAAATATATCTTATCAATGGATGCATATCCTTCAGAGAAGACAATAGACTCTTCAATCTTCAAATCAATTTCTTGTTCTCCATAAGATTTTAATGGATCTACCTTTTTATTGTTCTTCAATTTTTCATATGATTTATTGGATACATAACTTTTAATAAAGGTTTCTCGTGCTGCATTAAAGTCACTAATGTTTTTAACGAAAATTGTTGCACCGTTGGAAAACTCTACTTTAGGAACAGATATTGCTATCAGTTCTTCCTTATAAATGTAATCAAATATCTCTTGATCTTTATCTTCGTAATCTCTATAACTTAAGAAATCAACAACATATAAGTCATCAATGAATCCTAATTTTGCATCAGGGAATTCTTTTGAATATTCATTAACATAAACTTCATTTAATAAAACCTCTATGAAGTTATAGTCATGTACTATTCCTATTAATTCATTTTTATTAAAGAGTTTATATCTTTTAACTGGATTGGTTAGACTTGTTGTTGGGCGTTGGGCGATGATTGATTCTGGAATCTCTACTTCAGCCAATACAGACAAGTCTTTGCTTATAGATTGTCTTTGTGTAAAGTAACCAAAAAAGACACTGATTACCAGTGATATTGTAATTGCTATAATGTGTAATGCTTGTCTTTTTTTCATAAATACCTCTATAACATTCTAATTTATTATTGTGAAATGTATGTGTACTATACTTGTGAAACTATCGTTTTACTTTTCCAGATACAATTTCATGTTGTTTTCCAATACTGAGCTTACCTGAATAGCCGTTTAAATATCCACTGACTGTTTCATAAGCAAGCGCTTCTGTGTTTGCTTCTTCACTTAAGTGCGCAAGAATTATTTCTTGTGTATCTGAATGGACAATCTTTGATAATATTTGTCCTGCTTTATCATTTGAAAGGTGACCTGTGTCAGCAAGTATTCTTTGCTTTAATATATAAGGTCTGTCTGTTGCCATTAGCATTACAGGGTCATGATTCGATTCCATAACGATAACGTGAGCTTCTTCTAGAAGTGGTAAGTCTTGAGATTTAATATATCCAGTATCTGTAATATATACTAATTTATGCTTTGGATCTTCTATAATATACCCTACTGAATCTTTTGCATCATGGGATGTTGGGATAGGGGTAATTGTAAAACTACCGTGGGTGAATGTATTGTAAGGTTTAATAATATGGTGTGCTACTTTAAGATCAACAGGAGAGTATACAGTATGATTTTTGAACAAGTTAATTGCTTTTATATGATCTGAGTGATTATGGGTAATCAATACTGCATCCAGTGCATCCAGTTCAATCTCTAATGTATTTAAATGCTTTTTTAAATCCCTTTGTGTAGTACCACAGTCTATAAGTAGTTTTGAACTACCATTTTCTAAGACAAAGGCATTTCCTTTTGATCCACTTGCTAATAGATGATATATCATTAAGATTCATCCTCAAATGAGTTTTTAACGGAATAGAATTTGTTAATACTTGGTGTAAATACCAGTGGTATATCCGCTAATGCACCGTTTCTGTGTTTTCTAATAAGTAACTCTGATTCTTCCATATTTTTTTCTACACCCTTATTTTCTTGATCATGATAATGTTTACGATATAAGAACATAACAATATCGGCATCCTGTTCAATCGAACCTGATTCCCTTAGGTCACTTAATTGTGGCATATTGTTTTCTCTTCGCTCTACAAGACGTGAAAGCTGTGAAAGGGCAATTACCGGTACTTCCATTTCACGTGCTAATAGTTTTAAGTTACGTGAAATATCAGATACCTCTTGTTGTCTGTTCTCCACATTACCTTTACTTGATATCAGCTGAATATAGTCAATGATAATGATATCTAGTGTTCCATTAGATTTCAGTTGTCTACATTTTGCAAATATTTCTGGCATTGTAATTGATGAGTTATCATCAATAAATATATTTAATTTTTGTAGTTCGGCAACATTTCTTGCAAGTTGCCCTAATTCATCATCTGTTAGGTTACCATTTCTAAGTTTACTACCCTCAACACCTGAGTTAGCACTTAGAATACGCATCATTAAGTGTTTTGCAGGCATCTCTAATGAGAATATTGCAGCTGAAGATTTACCTTCTTTATTTTTACTTGAACTTACAATGTTTAATGCAAGGTTCAGTGCAAAAGCTGTCTTACCTACAGAAGGTCTTGCTGCTAATATAATCAAGTCGCCTTTTTGAAGGCCACTTGTTACCTTGTTTAAATGTTGATAACCTGTTTCTAAACCAGTAATCTGACTTCCTGATTCTCTATATTCTTTAATTTGTTTATAGACTTCATCAATAACATCACTACCATGTTGCATTTCTTCAACACGTCTGTTTTCTGATATTTGTTTTAATGCTTGATCCGCTTTATCTAAAAGTGCTTGTATATCTGATGCAGAGTCAAATCCACCATCTTCAAGTGATTGAGTCAGTTGAATTAAACTTCTCTTTTGTGATTTCTCTTGGATGTTATCCACAAAGAAGGCAAAAGTCGTAGGTGTTGCCCCACCATCTGCAATAACACCTAAGTATTCAATACCACCGATATCAGATAATACTTTTTTATCAGTTAGTTTAGTAATCAGTGTATCTGCTGATAGACTTTGCCCTGCATCCAGTACATCCGTAATACTTTCAAAAATAATCTTATGTTCGCGTTTGAAAAAGTCGTCTGCAGAGAGTGCATATTGTCCGACTGTTGTTCCAATTTCTGGATATATCATTAGTGCTCCAAGTACAGCTATTTCAGCTTCTATACTTTGGGGTAAAGTTTTCATCATACAATGCTCCTTAAACTTTGGCTGTTAATTGAACTTGAAGTATACCTGTTACACTATCGTATATACTTGCTTCTAGTTTGTTAAGACCAAGACTTGTTAAAGCTTTACTTGGTTTGAATTTTCTTCTATCTAATTTAATATTGTGTTCTTTTAATAGTTTTTCTTCGATTTGTTTTGTAGAAATTGAACCGAATGTTCGGCCATCTTTACCTACTTTGATTTCAAAGTTCAATGTGATTTTTTCTAATTTTTTTGCTACTTCTTGAGCTTCTGCAATTCTTTGTTGATGTGCAGCTTCTCTGTCAGTTTCTTCATTCTTTAGGATTTGTCTTCCTGTAGAACTTGCGATTACTGCCAGTTTGTTAGGAATTAGATAGTTTCTTCCATATCCATCAGATACTTCTACAATTTCATCTTTTTTACCAATTTTTTTAACATCTTTTAATAATATTACTTTCATTAGTCTTCCTCTTTCTTAACAGATTCAATCTCTGTTTTTAATTTTTCTACTACTTCGTTAATACTTAAGCCTTTAATCTGGGTTGCAGCACCTGTAAAGTGTCCACCACCACCTAATTTTTCCATTACTCTTTGTACATTTAGGTCTCCTGATGATCTTGCTGATATAGCAATTGTATCCTCATTGATATGGGATACTACAAAAGATCCTTCAACATTTCTAACTTTTAATATTTCATCAGCTACCTGTGACATAATTGCACGTCTTAAGAAACCATCTTTATAGGTTGCTATTACATAACCATCACTAAATAATTCGCTTTGGTTAAGTACTTTGTTCTTAAGTTCAAAGTCTTCATAACCATCTCTTAAGAAGTTTTCAACACGTGTTAAGTCTGCCCCGAATTTACGTAATTCAGCCATGGCTTCAAATGTTCTACTTCCAGTTCTATTTCTAAATCTATTGGTATCTATTAGAATTCCTGTATACATTACAGTAGCCATAAAGGTTGATACATTTACTTTAGATTTTTGGTAAGGGAAGAGTTCTACTACCAACTCACTTGCTGAAGATGCAGATGGTTCTATATAAACCAAGTCTGGTTTAAATGTAAATTCACCAGTTCTTCTATGGTGGTCAATAATTGCAATATGCTTTGATTTTTCTAGAAGTTCTGGAACTTGTGTTTGTTCGACATTATGGTGGTCTACCATAATGATAAGTGTATTATCTTTTGTTTTTGATATTGCATCAGATGGTGAAATGAAGTTCACTTCTGATTTCATTCTCTCCATATTACCTTCAATTGTTTCAGAAAGTTTTTGCTCTATATCATTTGTATCCAGTACAATAGATGTTTTTCTGTTAGTTGCACTGACGATTGTATAGAGTCCAAGTGCACTTCCCATACAGTCAAAGTCCATCATCTTATGTCCTACAATAATAACATTCGATGCTTTTGCTACTTGTTCTGAAAGAGAGTGTGCCATAAAACGAACTCTAACTTTTGAACGTTTCTCAACAGCTTCTGTTGTACCACCATAATATCTAATGGATTCACCCTTTGTATTAATAGCAACTTGGTCTCCTCCGCGAGATTGCGCAAGTTCAAGTGCTGAGTGTGCCATTTCTTCTAGTTCTTTATAGTTCTCACTTGATCTAGAAAATGACATTGATAATGTAATGTTGGCATCGATTTTAGATGATTCAATACGAATTTTATTTAGAATACTAAATTTCTCTTCTTCGATTTTCTTAAAGATTTTGTCATTTAATAAAAGAAGATATCTGTCGGGTCTTAATCTACGAATCATAACGTGATTATCTGTTGCCCATTGAACAACAGCTTCTCGAATGTTTGTATCCATTTGAGCAATTGTTTGTTCTTCTTCATAAGCAGTTGTTTCTTCATAGTTATCTAAGTATGCAAATCCTAGTACAACAGCACTATCTTCTAGTTTAGATTTAAGTTTTCCAACTTCTGTTTTTTCTTGGAAAACTAAAACCCCTTTTGAGGATAGATGTGATGCTTGGAATATTACATCATCTTTTTCAAAGAATACATCTTCATCTTCACCATCAAGCACACTTTTTACTTTTGGAAATACTTCTAAAAGTGGTGCACCAATATTGGTAAGATTATAGTCATCAAAGATTTCACTCATCCATGTAATATATAGATTCTCATCATATGTAAGTATTCCCATACGTGCAAAAGCAAATGCTTCTCCACTTTCTTTACCCAGTGTTCTTGTTACACTTAAGACGCGTTCTCTATAAGATTGAACAGCCAGTGTAAATATTATAAAGACAATTGCTAAGTTAACAAGAATAATTGCATATTGTATAACTGATAGATATGCATCAAAAAATACATGGACTACAAGTAATAGAATAAATTCAGCGAGTCCAAGTATTAGGAGTTGGGTTTTATTTTTTTCAAATCTTTTCATATTTAGTCCCCTTTGTTGCTTTATTTTACCATATTTTCAAGTTATTTTCTATGACGTTCTAACATGTATTTGACTTGCTGTGAACTATAGAAAATAATGAAGGTTTCCAATATGATTGTAAACACAATGATACCGATACTCAGTATCCATATAAGTGCTGGATCCGTGACTTTTAGAAAGGTTTCTATTTCAAGCATTGTGGTTTCTAAAGTCAAACCAAAAAACGTACCAAAAAAGTACATTAATAAGATATAGTTGATACTATTACCAAGTGAAACTACTATAAATTTAGCAGTTTTTGATATATTTTTATTTACTACCATAACATAAACCAGTCCAACAATTCCATAAGTTATCATAAGAACTGTTGTGGGTAAATCACCAGGAACAATCGCAACCAGTAATACACATACTACATAAGTAATGATACTATTTTTAAATCCATGTTCCATCCCATAGATGATTAAGGGAAGTGGAATAAAGGACATTAAAAAATTGGCAGTCATTTGATTAGCCAGTATCAAAATTACTGTCAAAGCCCCTGTAATGGCACCCTGTGTTAAACTACGTGTGCTTCTGTTCATAAGTCCTCCAAATATAAGAAAACCTCCCTAAAGAAGGGAGGTTACGTTAATTAATTTTCTGTTACGTATGGGATTAGTGCCATTTCACGTGCACGCTTAATAGCTACAGCTAGCGGACGTTGATATTTAGCACGTGTACCTGTTACACGTCTTGGAATAATTTTTCCATTTGAACCAATAAAACGTTTAAGTAATTCTATATCTTTATAGTCAATAGTTTTTACATTGTTTTTAGTGAAATAGCAAACTTTACGTTTAGGTCCACGAAATTTTTTGTATGACATTTTGTATCTCCTTGTCTTTTTTAGAACGGAAGATCGTCATTCGTAATATCAAGTGTTGGTGCATCATCTTCATAGTTACTTTGTTCAAACGCTGGCGCTTGAGCAGGTTGACTGAATGATGGTGCTTCTTGTCTTTGATATGTTGAAGGTTCTTGATTTTGTCTAGCATTACGAGATTCTAAGGCTTGAACTGAATCACATACGATTGTAAATGTATTCACTTTTCTACCTGTTTGGTCTTCATAACTTCCAGTTTCAATTCTACCTTCAACCCCAAGCAATGTACCTTTTTTAATATAGTTTCCTATAAAGTCTGCTTGATTTCTCCAAGCCACACAGTTTATAAAATCTGTTTGGTCCTTGTTGAAAGTACGGTTGACTGCCAACGAAAAGTTGACAACTGAGCTTCCACTCGGTGTTTTTTTAACTTCTGGGTCGTGTGTTATACGACCTACTAAAATTGTGCGATTAATCATAAATCATCACCTCTTTTTAAATTAGTTTGTTTCGTCTAGTCTTACGATCATGTGACGTATAACATCACGGTTGATACGTGTTAAACGATCAAATTCGTTAATTGCACGGTCATCTGAAGTAAATGTTGTTACTACATAATAACCTTTTGTTATATGGTCAATTTCGTAAGCTAAGTCTCGTAATCCCCACTCGTCTACTTTATCAATAGTAGCTTCGTTATTAGTAAGAATAGCATGTAAGTTCTCGATTAAAGTATTACGCGCTTCTTCCTCTAAATGTGGTTTTACGATGTACATTAGTTCATATTGTCTCATCGATACACCTCCTTCTGGTCTATGGGCATTGCTGCCAAGGATATAACATTTATCCGTTCATAGATTATAACAAAAGAATAATAAATTGTAAACATATACTCTCTATATAATATACATAAATCACTATTGTTCCTTTATTACTTGAAAATTTAGATATTTCATACAAATTTAAAGAGTTTTATACGATTTTCATGAGCTTATTCTTTACCAAAAAGATAGCATATTTGATTCCTACTACAGTATCTATACCCTGTATCCCTTAATTAAATAAACCCTGGAGCAATCACGACATTTTTGTAAATGTCATTCATAGATCTAACGCGCCTAACAATATAAAAGACTTCTCACAATATGTGGGAAGTCTTCACGAGTACATAACTTTAAATAAATTATTTTATATTCCTTGTAATGATTGTGACTTTAGCACTTCAACATATTCTACTATGCTTCTTTTGCCTTCTTCAGTCTTTGATTTGTAGTTTTCTAAATGAGATATTGCTGCATCTAATGGAAGCCATACATCAAACTTTGATGTGGGAATCATGTCTTTGTCCTCTAGATGAATTAAATAAAATTCCTCATCATTAATAACGATATCCTCATAGAGTTCATAAGGGTAAGATCTACCTGCATCCTCGCTCACTTCAAAAGCGTCCGTACTTAAATTATATTCAAGTAATATATCACTATCATGTGTAATAATTGCTTTCATTTTTAATCCTTTAACATATAGCGAACATTACGAATGTCGCCCTCTACAACTGCAATCTTAGTATCTGATACGCGTGATACAAGTTCTGCATCATCCATAACGTTTAATTCTAAACCTTTAGCAATCGTATAACATCTTAAAATAAAAGAAGTCTTGAAAGCTTGTGGTGTTTGAGTTTGCATATAACTTTGTCTTACGATATCAGTTATATAACCATCTTCTACTTGAACTAAAGCACCCTTAGGTTTTACAGCAAGCACACATGCGTTTTCTGTTTTCATTTTAGTTAAGATTTGATCAATATATTTTGTTCTAATCCATGGTCTAACACCATCGTGTATTAATACTACATCCTCTGATACTGCAGTCAATCCAAGAAGTACACTTTCACTTCTAGTTTTTCCACCCTTAACATGCACAATCTTACCTGAGTCGTGTGATTGTACTAGTTTTTGTAAATCTGCAGAGTTTGTTACGATAACAATTTGTTGACATCGATCGTCCTCTAAGAAAATAGATACTGATTTATCTAAAACTCTTTCACCTGATGTTAACTCTACAAGTGCTTTTTTATAACTTAATCCTTCTCCAGCTTTTTTACCTGCTGCTAATATTAATGCCGTGTAATTCATAGTATCTCCTTTTAAATTTCCTTTATAACTTATATTTTCCATATAACAAAAGAACTTCTTTATTTGTTTATACATTATAACACAATCTTGAAAGAGTAGTTTAGTTGGTTTGCTCCATATTTCTTTTGACAAGATTTTATACTCGTTAAATAGCACAGGCTTTCATGTTTTTTAAAAACGCTTTTGCAATAGGGATGTTTTGATGCGTGATAAATGTTAAAATGGAATTTGTTAACATACAAGAAACAGACTTATTATATAAAAAATATGGAGGAAGAAATGAAATTTATATCTTGGAATATTGATTCAATTAATGCTGCATTAACATCTGATTCAGCACGTGCTCTTTTATCAAGAGATGTATTAACTACTATCATCGATCATAACCCTGATGTTATCGCAATTCAGGAAACAAAGCTTTCAAGTAATGGACCTACTAAGAAACATTTAGAAATCTTAAGTGAACTCTTACCCGATTACATAAATGTTTGGAACTCATCAGTAGAACCTGCACGCAAGGGATATGCTGGAACTATGTTCCTATACAAAAACACACTTGAACCAATAGTAACTTATCCTAAAATTGGTGCACCTTCTACAATGGATCTTGAAGGTCGTATCATTACACTTGAATTTGATGATTTCTATCTTACACAAGTATATACACCCAATGCAGGTAATGCATTAGTTCGTTTAGAAGCACGCCAACAATGGGATGTAGCATACGCTAATTACTTATCAGACTTAGATAAAGTAAAAACTGTTATTGCAACAGGAGATTTTAATGTCGCACATAAAGAGATTGACTTAGCCAATCCAAAAGCAAATAGAAATTCAGCTGGATTTACAGATGAGGAGAGAGAAGGGTTTACAAATCTATTAGACAAAGGATTTACGGATACCTTCCGCCATCTCCATGGAGATGTTCCTTCTGTTTACTCATGGTGGGCACAACGTGCAGTAACCAGTAAAATCAACAATGTAGGATGGAGAATTGACTATTGGCTTATCAGTGATCGTCACGCTGATAAAGTTGTTAAATCCGAAATGATAGATTCTGGAACACGTCAAGATCATACACCTTTATTATTTGAATTTGACTTGTCTTTATAATTTGAAAAACAACTCTGTTTGGTTAAACAGAGTTGTTTTTTTATATCTTTATTCATTTATAGATATCTTTGCAATGGCCTATTTATAAGACAAGAATCATAATTTCTTGATCATCAATATTAGTAACTAGTCGATAGTTCCCAATGCGGTATCTCCATGCATGTGATAGATCTCCTAATAAGGGACTACCAAATTGTCTCGGTGTATTTGTACATTCAAGATTCTTTTATATTAGATTTCAGCGCCACATCTTTCAAAATTATACTATTATAAATACCTTTTAAAACTTCCTGTTTTAATAAATTATCTTCCAAATTTATTATTGAAGAGAAGCACCACGTTTAAATAATCGTTAAAAGATATTTGGATTTCTCTTTCTGATTTAATTACTTTAAACTCTTTAATCTCACAAATAAAAAATATACTCTTTGAAAAGAGATAGTAACATTGATTTTCCAGGTCTTCGAACTCCAATAATAACTTTAATAAATTCTGTATCTTTATAATCAATTAGCTTTTAAAATATTTGTTTCTTTTAGCATACTCCACTTCTTAACACCCACACTACATCATATTTTTTCTATCAGGGGTTAAAACTATAGGGAAGCGTATGTAACAAATTGAAAAAAAAAGAGGTTAGCAATAACCTCTAAATTTATATCTTATCTGTGTCTCATATGTGGGATAACAAGTTGAATTTTTAATGAAAATGATTATAAGTCATTACATCCTTTACACG
>JAAYGI010000036.1 GCA_012727815.1 Erysipelothrix sp. | reverse complement strand
TATGAAGCACATAGAACAGGAATAACTTGTCCTTGGTAACCTATTTTAGCAATGTTTAATCCGAAGATTTTCCAGAATTGAACATCTTGAGGGTTCCTTACATAAGCATGTCCTGGCATCAGTGTTGGGTTAATTAACATTAATCCAAGAACAATACCAAGTACTGGGTTTCCACCAAACTTCTTAACTGCTGACCAACCTACTAATGCAGGTAAGAAAGCAAATGCTGTACTTGATATGACGTTTATCATATCTGAAATTCCTACCCAACCTTGATGAACATCAAGAACTGATTTTCCTGCATAGAAGATTCCTGGGTTTGTTAGAATATTATTCAATCCCATTAATAATCCTGAGGCTACAATTGCTGGAAGAATTGGTATAAATACATCTGCAAGTACTTTAATAAGTTGTTGCAGTTTATTTGTACTTTCTTTTTGAATTGATTCAATCTCTTCAGATGTTGCTTCTGTAACACCTGTTTGCTCAAGGAACACTTTGTAAATTTTATCTACAAGTCCTGGGCCAATAATAATTTGTAATTGGTTGTTTTTAAAGAAAAAACCTTTTACTAAATCGTTTGAATCTAGCAGATCAGTATCTACTAATGATTCATCATTTAGGTGTAAGCGTAAGCGTGTAACACAGTGTGTAGCTGTTCTTACATTATCCTTACCACCAATAGCGTCAATAATTAAATTAACGTTCACTATATGTTTATTCATATTCTTTCTCCTTTATCTTGTCTAGACAACATTGTTATATTATCACTGAAATCCTTACCAAATCAATAGTTTTGCGTACATTTGTCTAGACAAGTTCAAAACAATGCTATATGATTAAATCAAAGGTGGTATGTTTAAATGAAATATAACGTAATATTAATGATTTCTCATGATACGGGACGTAGAATTGAGAACTATGGTCACAAGGTGAATACACCCAATCTAATGGAGCTCTCTAAAATAGGGGTACAATTTAATGAGTACTTCTGTACTGCACCACAATGTAGTCCAAGTCGTGGGAGTATCTTAACAGGGATGCACCCACATAATCATGGAATGATGGGACTTGCACACTTGGGTTTTGCAATAGGACAAGAGTCTACAACAATTCCTTTTGAATTAAAGAAACATGGATATGAAACAACCTTAATAGGTTTAAGCCATGAAACAATAGGAGAAGCGCCACCCATTGCTGATCGAGTATTCTCATCAACTTATAAATTAGGATATGATAATTTTATTGAAGTTAAGGGAGAACGTTCCCCTAAAGTTGCAAAAGAAGTTATTTCATTTTTAGAAACAAGAGAAAGCGAAAAGCCTTTCTATTTAAATGTTGGTTTCTATGAAACACACAGACCCTTTGAAGAATATAGAGAATTTGCTGATAATCCAGATGAAGTATCAGTATTTGAATTCTTACCTGATACGAAAAAAGTAAGAGAAGATATTTCCTTATATAATGGTTCTTTAAAAGTATTAGATAAAGCTATTGGTGAAGTAACTGCTTATTTAAAAGAAAAAGCACTTCTTGAAAATACCATTCTTATCTATACAACCGATCATGGTGTAGACTTCCCTAAAGCAAAAGGTGCTTTAAAGAAAGCTGGTCTTGAAACAGCACTTATCATCGTATTACCAAATAGCGATATCGTAAATATCCAACGCAATGCGCTACTAAGTAATGTTGACTTAATGCCAACAATTCTTGATTTAGTAGGTGCTGAAATTCCTGATAATATAGATGGTGAAAGTTTCGCACAATTAATAAGAGATAATACAGATGAAGAGATACATGAATATATCTATTCTGAACTTACATGGCATGACCGATACCATCCAACAAGATCCATCAGAAGTAAGAAATATAGTTTTGTTAGAAACTTTATTGATGGTCCAAAAATTTACATTCCAATCGATTCACACTTAAGCCTTACAGGTGAGGAAGTTCGTGAAGATTGCTACCAACCTAATGAAAAGGAAGAGTTCTACGATTTAGAACTAGATCCTAATGAAGTAAACAACCTTATTAATAATGAAGATTATAAGGAAGTTATTGCCCTATATAGAACTGAATTAAACACATGGTTAGAAT
>JAAYGI010000001.1 GCA_012727815.1 Erysipelothrix sp. | reverse complement strand
TTCACGATTTTCAATATATTGATAATCATTAGTTTCATTAAAAACTTTAATTCACTATACTACTAGCACTCTTAAATGAGTGCTTTTTATTTTGGCTTTCCAAAATAAGTTGGGGTAGCCAATAAAATCAATACAAGATAATGTGGGGTATTTCTTACCCCACATATCGTTGTTCAAATTAGCGAATCTCAATTGAGTGTAAACTTGTTTGGGATTCACTTTTTAATTGGGATTAAGTGATAAGTATCATTTTCATTTAAAACATATAATGATCTATTTCTGAATCTATCCCAGTTTTTATAACCGTTTGAATTATTTTTGAGTAACTTCAAAGTTCTATTTTTATTCTCAGCGATACCGTTATTCATTCTAACTTCAATCTGTTCACCATTTTTTGTGTATGTGTAAACAATGATAAATGAATTAATAATTTCTCGCTTCCATCTAATTAGTGTATTACCAAAATCAGTTAGCTCTTTAATGCGACTTTGATTACATTTACTTATAAGTGATTCTAATCGTTCAGTCGCATTTTCATAGGAAGCAGTTCTATAAAATATTTGCATATCTCTCATAAACTCGTATACTTCCCTTAGTTCTGAATCGATGTCTAAGATTAAATCTCTTATTTGTCTAAAGTTTAAATATCTTTTAAGTTTATGATTGAATTTACTTTCTTTCGAATTATCTAATATTTCTAGTTGTTTCTCATAATTTAGAAAAAGTAGCCAATCGAACTTCTTAAGTAAATAATATATTTGATCCTTTTGATAATATTCGTTTGTAAGTTTGATTGCATCTGCTTCTCCAGACTTTGCTTGATAGAATACTTCTCTAGTTGGTTTAGTATATCTATTTTGATTCATTATTTTTGTTCGAACTGTTTTAAGTTTTCTGTTTATCTCCTGCATGATGTGAAAGCGATCCACAGCAATCTTACAGTTTGGGAGTTTGTCTTGAGCGATAATACGATAGGTCTCCCACATATCAATACAAAGTAGTTTTACTTTCTTTCGCTCATCTAAAGGAATTCTATCAAAGTATCTAATAAGATCTTGTTTTCTACGAGATGGAAGCAAATCTATTGTCTCCTTCGATTCAAAATCAATAAGAACACATACATAATTCCCATTACTTCCTGAATAGGCATAACATTCATCAATGCAAAGAAACTCAGGAAGTCGTTTACGAGAAATATAGACATGTGCATCAAAGATAGCTGATACAGTCGTTGATGACAATCCATATCTTAGCGCAACACTTTTGAACGTTTCACCTACATGTTTTAGATCGTTAAGGACATTAGATACGGTCGCTACGGATACTTTCATATTCATGTGTGCAAAAGGATTGTGTTCAAGGAAAGACTTATTACAGTTATGACACTTATAGCGTCGAGCATTATATAAAATATAACAAGGTGTACTTGTCAGTACCGAGTGTAATATTTTACGTTCTCGATAGTCTTTAATCTTATCTGTTTGACTTTCACAGATGGGGCATGCGTGTAATGATTTCTTCAATTTGATACTTATGTATACACCATCATTT
>JAAYGI010000035.1 GCA_012727815.1 Erysipelothrix sp. | reverse complement strand
TAAAAATCTCCTGCTTTCTTTACCCTAATTATATGTTTTAAAGGTTCTACACACAAGAATATATACTTAATTTCATGAAAATTACTTATTGTTTTAACTGTAGAAAAGAGACTCTTATGAACCTCTTTGACAATATATGATTTTAAAGGGATAATCATTCTCCGCTATTTTTTCATGGAATTAAGTCTTCTTATTAACTCAAGTTTTCTAACCTATTGTAAAGAAAGTTTGAATAAAAAAAGTTCCATAATATAAATTATGAAACTTTAAAATTATTATTTAACTTCTATTGCTGCATCTAGTGCAATTTCCATCATATGTGTGAAAGAGTTTTGTCTCTCATCTGCTGATGTTACTTCATTTGTTACAAATGAATCTGAAATTGTTAAAATACATGCTGCTTGTTTATTTAAGTGTTTAGCATTTGCAAACAATGCGAAAGATTCCATTTCAACACATACTACATCGTGTTGGTCTCTAATATTTTCCCATGTTTTGCCTGAATCACGATAGAATACATCACTTGAGTGAATACGTCCTTCAATTACTTTGTAGTCTAAAGCTTCTGCTTTATCTTTAAGTAATGTATTAAGTGATTCACTTGGATATAATACATCATCCTTAACATTAAATGCAACTTCTGCAAATGATGATTCTGAATATGCACTATCTGCAAGTACTACATCATATACAGCTGCTTTCTCACTATATGATCCAGCAGATCCAATTCTAATGATTGCCTCTACATCATATTGTGTATATAACTCATATGAATAAATACCAATACTTGGCATACCCATACCTGATCCCATTACAGATACTTTTTGTCCTTTATAAGTTCCTGTATATCCAAACATATTACGTACTTCATTAAACTGAACTACATTTTCTAAAAATGTATCCGCAATGAACTTAGCGCGTAATGGATCTCCGGGCATTAATACTACTTTTGCGATTTCGTCTTTTTCTGCATTTATATGTGCTGTTGCCATAAATACCTCCTAATAATAAATATATTATAACATAAGATGTGTCTAAGTATGTAAAAAGCCAACAAGTCAATTTTGTTGGCTTTATACTTCCGCTTTGAGTTTAAGAGCTTTGAGGAGTCTTATAGTAAACTCAGTATTTATTCTGTATCTAACAGTTTACGGATTATTTTGCTTCTGTAGGTTCGTATGAATCTTTCAGAATTTGGATCATGTCTTTTACCATTGGAACACGTGGGTTACATGGTGAACATTGGTCTTCATATGCTAAGTATGCGATATTTTCAATTTCTTTTTCGAAATCTTCAATTTCAATACCTTGTGCTTTGAAGCTCATATCAATACCAACTTTAACACCTAGGTCATGACATGCTTTTGCGTAACTTTCAACACCTTCTTCAACTGTACTTGCTGGTAATCCTAGCATTCTTGCCAGTTCAGCATAGCGTTCGTGTGCAACATATCTGTTGTATTTTGGCCAAAGACTTGGTTTTGAAGGAATTTGTCCATTATAACGGATAACATGTGGCATCAAGATCGCGTTGATTCGTCCGTGTGCTACTGGGAATAGTGCCCCAATTTTATGTGCAAGTGAGTGGTTCATTCCTAAGAATGCATTACCAAATGCCATACCAGCAAGTGTTGATGCATTATGCATCTTGTCACGTGCTTCAATATCATTCGCACCGTTTTTGTAACTTCTTTCAAGATATTCAAATACCATCTTGATTGACTGAACACAAAGTCCATCTGTATAGTCATTTGCCAGTGTTGAAACATATGCTTCAGTCGCATGTGTTAATACGTCCATTCCTGTATCAGCTGTAACAACTGGTGGTAAATGCTCAACAAATTGTGAGTCAATAATTGCAACTGTTGGTACTAGTGAGTAGTCTGCTAATGGATATTTAGTATTCTTCTCTGTATCTGTGATTACTGCAAATGGAGTAACCTCAGCTCCTGTACCTGATGTTGTTGGGATACATACTAATTGTGATTTTTGTCCTAGATCAGGATATCTAAATGCACGCTTACGTATGTCAATGAATTTTTGTTTTAGGTCATTAAAGTCAACTTCTGGATGTTCGTAGAATACCCACATTGCTTTAGCAGCATCCATTGGTGATCCACCACCCAGGGCAATAATTGTATCTGGTTTAAATGATTGCATTAATTTATAACCTTTTTTAACTGTATCTAATGATGGGTTTGGTTCTACATCACAGAATAATTGAATTTGTACATTATTTCTACGTGCATTCAATTGTTCTACAACTGTATTATAGAATCCTAAGTCAACCATTGAACGGTCTGTAACAACGAATACTCTTTCAACATCTCTCATTGATTTTAAGTATTGAACTGAGTTTCTTTCAAAGTAGATTTTAGGTGGAACTTTAAACCATTGCATATTATTGTTACGTCTCCCTACTTTTTTAATGTTTAGTAAGTGAATTGCACTTACGTTGTCACCAACTGAGTTTTTACCATATGATCCACACCCTAGTGTTAATGAAGGGATGAAGTCGTTATAGATATTACCAATTCCACCAAATGTTGATGGAGCATTCCAGATAATTCTGATTGCTGGAACAATTTCACCAAAGTGAACTGCTAAGTCTTTGTCTGTAGTATGAATTGCAGCTGAGTGACCTAAACCGTCAAATTCAACCATTTGTTTAGCAAGTGCTACACCTTCTTCACGGTCTTTAGATTTAACTAGAGCAAGTACTGGTGCTAGTTTTTCACGAGTCATAATTTCTTTAGGACCCACTTGAGCACATTCTACTGCTAGAACACGTGTTTCTTCTGGTACTTTAATTCCTGCTTCGTTTGCAATCCATGATGCATCTTTACCAACAACTAGTGGGTTTAATACTGCATCCATGTAGTTTGCATCTTTAGATGTTACACCAAACATGTATTTTTCTAGTTTAGCTTTATCTTGTGCATTTAGGAATTGTACACCGTATGTTTTAAGTCCGTCTTTAAATTCTTTATAGATTTCTGTATCAACAATTGCTGTTGATTCACAAGCACAAATCATACCGTTATCGAATGCTTTTGACATCGCGATATCATTTACAGCTTGTGCAACGTTTGCTGATTTCTCAACATATGCAGGAACGTTACCTGCACCAACACCTAGAGCTGGTTTTCCACATGAGTATGCAGCACGCACCATTGCGTTACCACCTGTTGCTAGAATTGTTGCAACACCATCATGTTTCATTAAGTCGTTTGATTTTTGCATTGAACCTTTAACAATCCATTGGATTGCATCTTTTGGTGCTCCTGCTGCTACTGCTGCATCAAGTACAACTTGTGCTGCTGCGATTGAACACTTTTGAGCAGATGGGTGAAATGAGAAAATAATTGGATTTCTTGTTTTCAAACTGATTAGTGCTTTAAATATTGTTGTTGATGTTGGGTTAGTTACTGGAGTAATACCACAAATAACACCTACTGGATCAGCAATTTCAGTAATACCTGTAACATCATCGTCACTGATAACACCTACTGTTTTTAAATGTCTCATATAGTTAATAACGTGTTCACAAGCAAATAAGTTCTTTGTAGCTTTATCTTCAAAGACACCTCTACCTGTTTCTTCTACTGCAAGTTGTGCAAGTACACCGTGTTGGTCTAATGCTGCAACACTTGCCTTAGCTACGATGTAGTCTACCTGTTCCTGATTAAGGTCCATAAATGATTTTAAAGCACCTTGTGCCTTTTCAACCAGTTGGTCTACTTCGTTATCGATAATGTTGTCTACTTTTTCTTTCGCCATATATAAGCTCCTCCTTGTTATATCTTTCACTAACATCATATACCTTGTATTTGATCTTTCAAACAATAAAAAAGCAAAACAGTTACATTAAGTTAGGAAAAAATCATTTTCTTAACCTGTAACCGCTTTGCTTGTGAAAATTATAACTTAAAGTTCAAAGTAAACTTATTCATAAATAATTACGCTATTTCGATTGAATAAGTGTAAGCCTTTTCATTGCCTGGACCCAGTTTTGTTGCAGTAATCTTATCTTTAAGATTACCTGTTGCAGTTGTATAATCTGGTAAACCTTCCCAAGGTTCAATACATACAAAAGGTGCCATTTGACCGTTTTTAACAGGTGACCATACACCTACATATGTAAAATCATCAAATGTGACTTTAACTGAGCTCCCTTTATTAACATTGAAAAGTGTCGCTGATTTAACACCATCATAGATCCATGTATCTATTGGGAATGCATCTGCATTCAATTCTAGACGTTTTGGTTCCATCAGTTCTTTATCTTTGATTAATGGACCTTCTAGGCTATAGAAGTTTGTTTTGTCACCTTTTGTTTCAAATGATAGGACATCACCATCTTCACAAATGAATGAAGGATGTGCTCCTATTGTATAAAGCATTTCTTTTGTATCAAGGTTTTTAACATTCCAATCTACTTTAACAATTGACCATTCGATTGTATAAGATACTGATATTTCAAATTTAAATGGATAAACTTCATAGTCACTTTCAGTAGATGTATACACAAATCTAACAGCATCTTCTGTAAGTTCAGCAACTTTGAATTCTCTATCCTTTATAAAACCATGAGGTCTCATATCATATGTTTTATCTTCATATGTATATTTATGATCTTTGGATGTTCCTATAAAAGGAAATAGTAGTGGTGAAATACCACTCCACCAAGTAGCATCCCCATTCCACATGACTTCCTTACCTGTTTCTATATTATATAAGCCTTTTAACTCAGCACCTACTGGATCTAGAGTTAAACGTATGTAATTGTTTTTTAATTGCATATTAAGCCTCCCAATTTATATATTCATTATAGGGTCTAAGCTGTCTTATATCAATCTTAATCTAAATAAGAAAAGGTAATTGGCGTATAAAATTACACCAATTACCTTCTTATTTTCCAAGATTATCTAGAAATCTTTTGATTATACTTTTTCGTTTGAAGAATTCATTCAATCTTTCTTCATGTTCCATCACAGTTTTCTTTCCATATTTATACATTTGATCAGATGCTTGGGTATCAAATAATTCTATAGATGGTAGTGGAACATTTAAATGATAATCAGCATCTTCTGCGTATCTATATTCTGCCTCGCGACTCATAACTTCATATACACGACTCATAACTTCCATCTTTTTAATTATATTAGCATCACTATCTATCTTACCTCGCATTGTAACAGAGATAGTTTTATCAGCACCATAGTCTTTTAACATGGGGAGTGGACAGTTCATACGAACACCACCATCAATAAGTGCCATGTTCTCATATTCTAGGGACCCAAAGACAAGTGGGAAGCTCATACTCGCCCTAACAGCACGTGCTAGGGTAATATCAGAGATCACTTTCGTACGGCGATGGGTGGATGTATAGAGTGAAGGATGTGATACAAATACGATCAGTTCACCTGTGTATAAATCAACAGATGTAATTGCAAGAGGTGTCTTAACATCACTTATATGATGAATCTTATATTTCTTACATATATTATCAATAATATCTTCTAACCATGATGCATCAACAATACCATGTTTTACGTTTGAGAAAAGCACATTGAGACCCGACAAGTTCATATACTTATGACTGTCTATCATTTTTAAAGCCTCACTTACCTCTTCTTTTATTTGTTCGGATGTTAAGCCCATTGCAAAAAGCGATGCCATCAGTGCACCTGCACTGGTACCACTAACATAATCAATTTGAATCTTGTTTTTTTGCAACCATTCGATAAAAGCAATTTGTGTTAATGATTTAGCACCACCACCTGCAAAAGCAATTCCAAATGTTTCTTTCATATGTCATCCTCCTATAAAGTAGTTGGCTAAATTATAACCTATCAGAAGGCTTAATATGATAATGATACCCATTAACTTGAATCCTACTGACATCATATCCTTAGGACTTACATAACCACTTGAAGTAGCAACTGCTACATAAGGCATAGATGGAGGTGTTGCACATCCAAGTGATGCTAGCATTCCAATTAATGCGGCAATTGCAGATGCACTCAAACTTTCAACACTTATAAAGATTGGAACTGCGATTGATGATACCAGTTGGGATGTTACCATGTGAGATGAAATATTCGATTGAAGTGATGCCCACACAATGAAGATTAGAATAAGAAGTATGCCCGGCATGTTTTCTATATAACTAGAAGTATGTTGTGTTATATAAGTAATGATACCAATGTCAGGATTTGTTAGTGCACTGCCTAAGGCAAGTGCGGCAGCTGTCATTAATAAACTTGGCCAATTCATGCCTTTTGTAAACGATTCATTTAAATTGAGTAATGGTTTCTCATCTACCTGTATCAGTGCTAAAAGCAATACACCAATCATAGGTGGAAATGCAATATTAATAGACTTGTACCCTAATATATCAGGAATAATCCACAAGAGCACTACAAACATAAAGACAGCTACAGTTATTATTTCTTGATGTCTTATTTTAGTAATTTCAATATCAATATTTTCTAGCAATTTTTTTGAATCCAGATCGTGTCGATAGGTAAAAAATAGCAATGTTAGTAATGATGCAAATATGATAAGACCAAAGGGAATTGCAAATGCCATATAAGATACATAGGATATCTCTATTGATGTAATACTTGTAAATACATTTAATGATAATAAAGGGAAAACATGGGCAATAGGTGTCATACCTGAAGATAAACTAACAGTCATGACAAGTCCCATCAACATAAGCTTGGCAATATTATCACCTTTTTTAATCTTTAAGGTGACAAATATTTCTTGAAGTACAGGATATAATATAAAGAATAAGACAGTGGGGGACATAATCAAACCCATCAAAAGTGTTGCTCCAAGAAAAGATATAATCAAATGTTTGATACTTTTCTTGGCAAAAGGTAGATTTACAAAGTAAATAGCAACTCTTTTGATGAAGGGTGTTTGACTTAATGCATGTGTCAGTGCAAAGGTGAACATCAAGAATATGAATGTTGGATGTCCAAAGGATGATGAAAATACAGATTGAATACTTAATTTTGGTACCAGCATAAGCATCATAATAACATAAAGAGAAGGCCAATCAATACCTACTTTAACCCATAAAATAATTCCATATAAAAATACTCCAACTACAAACAAAGCATCGAAATTAACCTTTGTAATATTTGATAGACCATAAATTATAATTGGTAATAGTAATGCTATTATCTTCAATCCATTCTTATTTTTTCTCATCTTTAAACCCCGTTATATTTTTAACATACTTTCTACATAGTCTATTGTAACATTAAAATAATAAAAACCATGATGAATTTTCATCATGGTTATAAATTGCGATAAATTAGTGCTAAAGTAAATATAGTTTTTTTAATCTTTCTAATGATTCAGGACCTGGATTTGACATATCTACAAAATAAGGAAGTTGCCAAGTCTGTGTTTGCATTGCTTGTTTGCTCGTTGGCTTATCCCAAACAGGATAGACTCTTATTGCCATTTTTCCTGTATTTGAGTTTGAACTTAAAATATTTTTCTTAAGAAGTAGATCTTTTGGAAAAACAAACTGTCCAAATTCTGTTTCATTTTTAAATGTGTTTATTACCAATAAATCAGGTGCCTTTTCATATGAGAAAGGAATGTTTTTCTTATCTTTGTCTTTTTCCCAAATTGCAACAAACTGTCCTATTTTAGTAGGAGTGACATGTGCAACTCTGAATCGAATTGATTTGAATTCTAATTTAAAGATTCCAGCACCATATTTTGAATTTTGCTTTTCTTCCTGAATTTCAGTGACTTTCAAATTATTGGGTTTATACAGTTTTTCATTTATATAATTTAGTGCTTTGTGAAAATCATTCATATGTTCTCTCCTAACTTTAATAATAAAGCCCAATTCATTATTGATTGAACTGGGCTTAGTAACTTTATTAATTTACTTATTTTGAATACTAGAGAATACCATAAGCATCTGGCATCAAGTATTTTGGAGCTACATCAAATACTGTGTGAGCACCATATATTTTTTCTTGATGCATTCTATTGCATGCATATGCATATGCTACAAGAACTTGTGCAGTAAATTCCGGATTACTTTTTAGTTTTAATGAGAACTCCATTGTAGAAGTTTCATCACTTCCTATAACAAATCCACCATGTGGCATTGTTGGGAATCTTAAATTTAACTCATCTTGTGTTACAAAGTGAACTTCAGTTTCATAAGGTTCAAAGTAGTTTGGCATTGTAGTAATCTCACTTGCCAAGACAGACTTATCTTCACGATCAGTAACTACATAACAAACACGTTTATGTTTATCTTCTATATCTGATTCACCCAATCGTGCTTTTTGCATTGCTGCATCTTTTGGAACAGTAAGTTGGATTGCATCTATGACACCATCAAGTCTTCTGATTGCATCAGAGTGACCCTGACTTACGCCCTCACCCCAAAATGTTTGATTTTGAACTCCAAGAATTGATTCAACATACAATCTTTGAATGCTGAATATTCCAGGATCCCATCCACAAGATATGATTGATGTTGTATTATTACTTGCAGCATCTACATTTTCTTGATGATTTTTTATTAAAGCATGGTTATCGTAGCTATCAATTGTATTAAAGTGTTTTGTTATTTCTGGTGTTTGAACTGGTAGATCACTTGCTGATCCTCCGCATAAAATTGCGACATCTACTGCATCTTTATAAGAAAGTAAATCATCCATATGATGGACACTTGTTCCTAAAGTATTTACAGTATCAGGACTTCTTCTCGTAAAGACACCTACTATCTCTGCATCTTTTCTCTTTAAAAGTGCTTTTTCGACACCTTTACCAAGATTTCCGTAACCTATGATTGCTATTCTAAGCATTTTCAACCACATCCTTTAGAGTATATCTTCCTTTATCTTTATTTAAGATATAACGGATTGCCTTGTAAGCACCTGTTGCAAAAATAATTTTCGAACTTGCTGTATGTTTGATTTCTAAAACTTCATCTTCTCCTGAGAAAATAACACTATGTTCTCCCACAATACTACCAGATCTAATACTGTGAACCCCTACCTCATTTAAAGGTTTCGATTCGCTTTGTCCTTCACGGCCATGAACAGTATAAATATCATCTCTTGAAGATTTTAAAGCTTCAACCATCATTTCAGCTGTTCCTGATGGTGAGTCTTTTTTATATCTATGGTGTTTTTCAATAACTTCTAAATCAAAGTCATCCAGTATCGCAGATAGGTGTTTAACAGCTTCAGTCATTGCATAAATTCCTAAAGAGTAATTCCCTGCCTGAACTATCGCAACACTTTCAGATGCTTTATCAATTTCTTGGTGTAAGTCATCTGTAATTCCTGTTGATGCGATAAGCAGTGGTTTCTTTTTAAGTACTGCAAAATCTAAAACATTTTGAAGTAAGCTAACATGAGAAAAATCTACAATAATATCAAAATCAACTGTGATATCATCAAATAATTTTGCTACTTCAAAGTCTCTATTATCTAAGTTTGCTGAAATTCCAGCAACAACTTCCATGCCATTCGGAAGACTTGATAGAATTGTTTCGCCCATTGCACCATTATATCCACATAGTAGTATCTTAATCATGGAGGACTCCTTCTAAAGCTTCTCTGTATTGTTCGCTTAATTCTGTCAATGGAAGACGTAGTCTACCATTGTCGACTAACTTCATTTTATCCATTGCATATTTAACTGGAATTGGATTGGGTTCAGTGAATAATTGTGAGATAAGATTTTGCATATCATCTTGTGTTTTTTTAGATGCTACTTTATCTCCATCAAGATAAGCTTGTACAAGTCTGTGTGTTTCATAAGGCTTGATATTTGCAACTACAGATATCACGCCATGACCACCACGCTCAAGTACATCATAGATCATATCGTCATTACCTGAGTATAAATAGAATCCTAGCAAGCTCTTTGTGATACTTTCTGTATATTCTAAATTACCTGTTGCATCTTTGATACCAACAATGTTATCTAACTTACTTAATCTAATAACTGTATCCAGCTCAATTTCTACATTTGTACGTGATGGTACAGTATATAGAATAATTGGAATATTTACTGCATCTGCTACTGCTTTAAAATGAAGGTAAAGTCCTTCTTGTGTTGCCTTATTATAGTAAGGTGTTACACAAAGTAAAGCATCTACACCAAGCCTTTCAGACTCTTGGCTTAAGTAAACCATGTGTAATGTATCATTACTTCCAGTCCCAGCAATAACAGGGATTCTACCATCTATTACTTTTACTGCAAATTCAATAACATCTAAGTGTTCTTTATTTGTTAGAGTTGACGCTTCTCCTGTTGTTCCAGTAATAATAATAGCATCAGTTTTTTCTTTGACATGCCAGTTTAATAATTTTTCTAAACCTTCATAATCAATTGAATAATCTTCATTAAATGGTGTAACTATTGCGACTCCTGATCCTTTAAACATATCTATGCTCCTTCTTTTAGTTATTAATATTAAATACTTCAATCATTTTTTCCATAATGATTTGTTTATGATTTTCATCTATAATAAATGAAATACTAATTTCTGATGTTGATACTTGGTAGAATGAAATTTCATTCTCTGAGAATATCTCATAAGCACGTGCCGCAACTCCGGGTTGTGTACGCATTGCATTACCAATAATTGATAATTTAACAAGACCATCTTTTAATGTGAATGTTTCATCTTTCAATGTTTTTTCAAGTCTTGTGATATCTTGTTTGTTAATTGTAAATGATATATCATGATTCATATTTTGTGATATAACGTCTACGTTAATTCCTACATGTGCTAACTCTGTAAAGAGTTGAGCGGGTTGTGTTTGAAGGGCTGTTATATTAACAATTACAACATCTTCAACTACTGATACATTACTTAATCTTGTTTCTTCTAACATACTTGTTTCCCTCATTATTCTAGTACCACTTTGATTTTCAAAACTGTGTCTTATTTCCATAGGTACATTATAGTAACTTGCTAATTCTACACTTCTTGGTTCAATTACACTAGCACCTAGTGATGCCATTTCTAATGTCTCATCATAGGTCAATTCATCCAGTTTACGAGCATTTTTGAAGACTCTAGGGTCTACACTGTAAATACCCATAACATCTGTGTTAATCTCTACAGAACACTTTAAACTAACAGCCAGTGCTACAGCAGATGTATCGGAACCTCCCCTACCAAGGGTTGTAATATCATTGTATTCATTGATACCTTGAAATCCTGCAACAACAACTACTTCACCATTATTTAAATGTTCCTCTAGACGTTCTACTGGGATACTTGCAATTCTATTTTTTTGATGGCTTCCTGTAGTTTTAATACCTGCTTGCCATCCTGTTAAACTGATCGCTTTTAAATTTAATTCATGGAGTGCCATAACCAGAAAAGCCATCGATTGCTGCTCACCTGTACTTAAGAGTACATCCATCTCTCTATCAGATGGGTCTTTTGATATCTCAAATGCTTTTCTAACCAGTTCATCCGTTTGCTTTCCCATTGCTGATACGACAACAACTACTTCGTAACCTTCTTGTTTTTTCTCTTCAATACGTTTTGCAACACGTTTCATTTTTTCTATTGATTCAACTGATGTTCCACCAAACTTCATTACAATTCTTTTCATATTATAAATCCCACCCAATTAAATCATCAAGGGTTTGACGTTTTACTACAAGTCTTGATTGACCCTCTTTTACAAAGACTACAGCAGGTCTTGTAAGTCTGTTATAGTTACTGGACATAGAATATGTATATGCGCCTGTTGAACTCATAAGTAGTAAGTCATCAGGACTTGCTTCATTTAGTAGTGTATCGTGTGACAAGATATCTCCTGACTCACATAACTTACCAGCAATTGCATATGATTTATATTCTGTATTATTTCTATTAGCAATGATTGCTTCATATTCAGCCTGATACAGGGCAACACGTGGATTATCTGACATTCCACCATCAATAAAGATATATTCTTTTCCACTTGGTGTTAATTTAGTTGATCCTACTGTATAAAGTGTTGATCCAGCGTTGGATACCATACTTCTTCCAGGTTCAATAATAACCTCATCAAGTTTTAAATCTAAATATTTTGCATTACTTACTAAGTAATCAATTAAGTTTTTCAAGAATACTTTAAGATCGATTGGCTTGTCATCTTTAGTATAGTAAATACCAAAACCGCCTCCGATATTAATTCCAGAAAAATGAATTCCGTGTGTTTCTAAAGTTTTATAGTATTTTAGAAGTGTTGATACATTTTCAAAGAAAGGTTCTTCTTGGTGAATCTGTGATCCAATATGTGCATGAAGTCCTTTAAAGTTAAAGTTATCATTCTCATATATCTTCTTAATTAAATCTATTGTGGAAGCTTCTTCAAGTCCGACACCGAACTTAGAATCCAATTTTGATGTTTTAATATAGTCATGTGTTAAGACATCAATACCTGGATTTACACGTAGATACACATTCATTTGTTTTGATTGTTCACTTAATAAATCACTTAATAAATCAACCTCGTGTTCATTATCTAAAATTATATGTCCACATTTTAATTCTATTGCAAGTGCCAATTCATGGGGCGTTTTATTATTTCCGTGGAAATAAACGCGACTCATATCAAATCCAGCTTTATAGACTGTATAGAGTTCCCCTTCAGATGCAACATCAATACTTAAACCTGCATCGTTAATAAGCCTTGCCATCGCAAGGGTTAAAAATGCTTTAGATGCGTATGCTACAATTCCTTGTATTGCATCATGTTTAAAGCTATTTTTAAACATCATTGCATTGTCTTCTAACATTTTTTCATCATATATATATAAAGGTGTTCCATAAGTCTCTTTAAGTGTTTGTACATCAACACCGCCAATACTTACTAAACCGTCTTTATCTTGTGTCATTGTTCCATGAAATTTCATAATAATTCTCCTTTTGAACATAAAAAGCTATTGGCAAAAGGCCAATAGCTCTGAAGAACTTCCTTTTGCCCACAATTTATAAAGTGCTTCACAATAAAAGTCGGGCAACTTTTATCAGACAGTGTTAAACTTATTCAGCTTAACCCCAGTATCACATGGACACTTCGGCGATTGCACCTTTTACTTTGCAAACCGCGTCCCCTTTATAAATCGTATATTAACTTATCTTTAAAGTACCATAATATAGATACCTTGTCAATTTCAACCACTTACCAAATAAGGGCTTTTATCAGGCTATTTATATTAGATTAATACACTCTATAATTATATTATTTATTATTTATGAGTGATTACCATTGGCATCATAAAGTTTTATGAACTGACTGAGGTAATCTCTTAAACCATCATCAACAACATAGATAAATGTCCCTTTGATAGATCTTGTTAAAAGTACCTGGTATATATTTATAATGTAATTTAAAAGTTGTTTTGGATCAGTTATTGTCACTTTTCCATTTCTATCATAGTAGTCAGCTTTATCACTTGTAAATGATTTTATCTTAGTATCATATTTTAAATCTTCACCAATAATTATACCAGCATAATTTAAATCATAACCTTGAATTGTATGGATACTTCCGACTTCATGGATGGCATTTTTTGAGTTCACCCACCCACTATTTGTTGAGTTCCATTTGAATTTTTCATCTTGAATAACAATGTCATATAGGTCTGGATCAATTTCTTTATTTTTCTTTTTCTTTGTTACCCATTTCCAAGCATAACCTGCAAGCATCCTGGATAAACCATGCATCTCTTCTTTTTCATGTATGTAAAATTTCATATCGGAAATATTTTCAAAGAGCATAAATTCATAATCACCAAAAGATTCAATCTTATGATCTTGAGTTTGCTCAAATATCTTCTTTATATAATTGATATAGTCATTACCTCCCATCACACGCAGTTGAGAAATAATACTGTAACTGATGTAATTATGATCTTTCTTTAATTCTTGAAAATCTTGTGGTAATACATCCCCAGGTCTTACAGATTGTGCATTATCATAAAAGAATATTTGATGTTTTGATCGTAATAGAATCCATTCAAGTTGTGAACTTTCAATATCAATTCCTAAACTTCTATTCACTTTATCATGACTTCCATAATTAGGAAGTCCTACTCTTCTTGCTAAACGGTGGGACTCATCAACTATCGATATATCATAATCATCCTTAACTACATCAGAGGGTCCAATAACCATTGATGCTTGCAAACCTTTGATATTTTTTGCAACTTCTTTTAAGGTTTTCCTTAGTGAGGTCATTGGTACAACTAATGCGATTTTATAATCCTTGATAATCTGTCTTGTTTTTTCAAATCTATCTATAAACTTTCCAGCATAATCTTCTTTTTCTAGAAATTCAAAGACTTTATCATCTGCAAATAATTTCATTAGGTACATTGCCATTACAGTCTTTCCGGTACCTGCTTCACCATTTATAACAGTTGTTGTTGATTGACCTATTTCTATCGATACAACCATGTCTAAGACCATTTCATAGACTACGGAATATTGTTCTTCAGTTAACCTTTTATAAGGCGTATATTTAAAAAGGTCAGAGTTCATCAGTACATCTAAATCATTTTTAACAATTTCATTTCTTTTTAGTTCCGACCATATCTTTTGAAACATCTTATCGTAAATTTCTTTTTGATAATAATCATGATTTCTCATACCACTGTTACTATTTTGCAATTTATACTTATCATCAGCTGACATATATTCAATAAGTTTAGACTCGATATCTAAAACTGCTGATTTATGAAATTTGTCATGAGATATAATATTTACTTCAGTCAGTTCAGTTCTTTGCGCATTTTCTAAATGTTGTCTCAATCTATTTGTTGCTGATATTGTTTCACCAACATAGGCTTCTTTTCTATTGTTTAATATATAAACAACAGGCCAATTCTTTCCATACCATTTCCCTGATATATCATGTGCTGCCTCTTTGGTAAATTTCATCTTTTTGATTTTCATCTTATAACTCCGTGTACTTTTTAGATGTACCTTTGACTTTATCTACTTGATATCTTGATTCGTTTTTATTCAACTTATCCAAAATGATATCTTCTATATTTAGATTCAATTCATTTGCTAGCATCATAGAATACATGAAAACATCTGCAAGTTCATCTTTAACATTATCTATATTGTAGTCAGGTGTCCATTGAAAACATTCTAAAAGTTCCCCTGCTTCTATTGATATAGATTTAGATAAATTCTCTGGAGAATGGAATTTATCCCAGTCTCTATCATTATTAAACTTATTTATCTTTTCCATTAATGCTTTCATAATACACCTCTTTATCTTATATGCATTATAACATATTCACGATCTCTAAGCTCATGTCTTTATTGGTATCTAAAGTAATGTCTACTTTCTTAAATAAAATAACCCTTCAAGAGAAAACATTAATGTTTTCTCTTGAAGGGTTATGAATATTATTTCGATATTATTTACTTAATCTAGATATTTATTTTTAGCTTTTTGGATGGACAGATGTATATCATCTATTCTTAAAATATCATCGTGGGATATGTTTTTTAAAGGAGACCTAACTCCACCACAGAAGATATTATCTTTTTCAAGAATCTTCTTGATGATAGCATAGAGATTACCATCGCAAGATAAAATATCTCTTATGATTTTCTCAACATCAATTTGTATTTTTTGAGCACGCTTAATATCATGATTATTAATTGCTTTATGCATTTCAATAAATAATTCTGGCATTACACCATATGTTCCACCGATGCCTGAATCAGCACCTGAAATACGTCCTCCTAGAAATTGTTCATCAGGACCATTAAATACAACAACATCTTTTGGTGCATAATACTTAAACATATGAATATCTAAGACTGCCATTGATGAGTTTTTAACACCAATTACTTGGTCATGTTTTAACATTTCTAAATATGATTCTAGTGAAAGGCTATAACCTGTGGTCTGAGGTATATTATAGATAATGAAGTCTAAGTCAGTTGCATTAACGATACCTAACCAATATTCTCTTACTGATTCGTGGCTCATAGCATAATATATGGGTGGTATTGCGGATAATGCATCTACATTTAAAGATGCAGCATGTTTGGCAAGAATGATTGAGTCACGTGTTGATGGTGCCCCAACATGGGCAATGATTACCATCTTACCCCCAACCGCCTTAACAACATGCTCCAAGACTATTTGTCGCTCTTCTATTGATTGATAGATACATTCTCCAGATGATCCACCAACATAAAGTCCTGTGACACCTTTATCTAAATAATGCTTTGCTAATGATTCTATTGCTTCAGGGTTAATCTTTCCATTTGCATCATAACATGCATAAAAGGCTGGAAATACCCCTTTGTATTTTTCTAAGTTTTTCATGCTGCTCCTGTTTTCTTTATTGTCCAATATCATTGTGCTCAATTCTTATGAGCATCTTTTCGATATCAAATTATTTCCTGTTTTTAGAATCTTGTGTATTTAATTCCTTTTGTATTGAATACAAGAATGGCACCACCCATGATTCCATTATCATCACCAAGCTGTGCTTTTCTAATGTTGATATGTTTTGCAACAACAGGATAGACTTTCTTTTCTACAAGTGCTTCTACTTCTTCCACAAAACCATCTATTTTCAGGGCAACACTACCTCCTAAAACTACAACTTCAGGATCTAATACTGCATAAAGCATTGCGATTGCGTTTGCAAGATATTCTTTTGCATCATTCATGATATCAAGACAGTCTTTGTTGCCAAGGTTTGCTAAATCACTAACTTCTCCAGCATGCATCATTGTATATCCTTTTGCTTTTGCACGACTTACAATGGCTGTTCCGGAGACCAATGACTCTAAACTTCCTGGTAAAAGGTCTCCTACGGAATAACCATTTGGTACTAAAATAACATTTGCTATTTCTTGTGCAAAACCATGAGACCCTTGGAAGATTTCTTTTTTATGAATATAGCCACCACCAACACCTGTACTAATTGTCATATATTGAACCGACTCATAGGTTTGTCCAGAACCAATACATGCCTCAGCAAGACCTGCTAGATTGGCATCATTTTCAAGGTATGTTGCTATATTAAAACGAGACTCCATTTCTTTGACAATTTCAAATCCGTGCCATCCAGGAAGGTTAGGAGGGGTTAATATAATTCCTTTTTTTAGATCTAAAGGTCCAGGGCATGATAGTCCTATTCCTTCAACTTCGTAATCAAATGCTTCTGTGATTATTTTAATTCTATCTAATGTATTAGATGGACTGGTGTTATCCGTTGTGAATGACTCATAAGCTACAACATGCATTGCATTGTCTATAAGACTCACTCTTGTGTTTGTTCCACCAATATCGATACTTAATGCATACTTCATTCTATATACCTCCATACTGGTTTAAATGAGCATATACTGCACCTACTAAGTTTGCATCATTTAAGAATGTGCAACTTTGTAAATCATAGTTATAAGATTCAAGCCCTGAATCCTTTAATCTTTTGTCTAGATATTTTTTAAGTGTCCCAACAAGCGGTTTATGCTGTGTAACTCCACCACCTAAAATAATGGTTTCAGGATCTGTTGTAAACATAATATTGTATATTCCAAGACTTAGATTATAGTAGAATTTATCAACTTCTTCTTGGGCTATTTTGTCTTCTTGTTCAGCAAGTTCAAATATATCTTTTCCACTCAGTGATCCTTGTTTTAAATTCATACGTTCACAATATCTTCTTGCCATATGAAAAGCAGTAGCACCATGAGAAAAACTTGTTGTATCATTTAGCATCATAATACCAAATTCACCTGCAAAAAGATTCTTACCTTTCAGTAGTTTTCTATCCTGTATAACAGCACCACCAATACCGGTACCTATAACTACAAATAATGCATCATTAACATCTTTTGCACTTCCAAGCCAAACTTCTGCAAGTGCTGCAGAATTGGCATCATTCTCTAAACTGACAGGAAGTCCAAATAAGTTTTCAAGTTCATCTTTAATATTAAAGTTATGGATATACTCAATTGCACTGATCCCACCAATTATACCCAGCTCAGCATCTACGCTTCCTGGCGCACTAATTGCAACACCTGTGAATCTATATCTTTCACTCAGTTTTTCCTGAACACTTTTTAAATTCTGTGTCATTTCAAGCCATGTTTCAGGTGTAGGAAAACTTGATTGGTCTTTTAAAGTTTCATCCCATACACCATATTTAACTGCTGTTCCACCCATATCAAAAACTAATATACTCATTTCTTCACCTTTGTCTTTCTTAACATTCATGTCATTAATAAGGTTATTCAATATTTGCATTCACTAAATTGTAATATTTACCTTTAAGGGCCATAAGAGATTCATGAGTACCCTTTTCTTCTATTGACTTGTTATCCATATAGAAGATTAGATCTGCATCTTTAATTGTTGAGAGTCTATGAGCAATTATAAATGAGGTTCTACCTTTCATAATATGCTTAAGTCCATTTTGAACTAAAATCTCGGTTTGTGTATCAATAGAGGAGGTTGCCTCATCTAATATTAGTATTTTCGGATCTCTAATTAAGGTTCTTGCCATTGCAACCAGTTGTTTTTGTCCCTCTGACAATCTTCCACTTTGGTTGGATACTATGGTGTCATAACCTTCTTCATAAGAGTTAATAAATGAATCTATCGATAGAGATTTTGTTACTTCATATATTTTTTCATCATTCACATCAAAGCTACCATATCTGATATTTTCTTTTATGCTTGTATTAAAGATATAGTTATCTTGCATCATAATTCCCATTTGTTTTCTTAAAGACTTGAGTGTTACATCTTGAATATTATGACCATCGATTTCTATACTTCCAGAATCTAGGTCATAGAATCTAGAAAGAAGATTTACAATCGTTGTCTTACCTGCTCCGGTTGCACCAACAATTGCTACACGCATTCCTGGTTCTATATCGAAGTTGATATTCTCAATGACATATTTATGGGGTTCATAACCAAAGGATACATTTTTAAAGGAAACTTTTCCTTCAATATTTTTCAGTTCATATGCCCCTTCTTTATCTTGAATACTTAAGGGTTCGTCCATGGTTTCAAAAATACGTTCTAAATATGATATTGATGTTACAAATGTATTAAATATATTTGCAATACTTAGGATTGGATTCCAAAATCTTAATGCATAAGATCCCATCGCCAAAATAACACCCAGACTTAAATTGGATGGTCCAATAATAAGTAAACTTACACCATAAATTGCTGCTGTAATAATATTCATTAAGTTATCAATAATAAATGGAAATATTGCATTCAATTTTACAGCTTTAATCCATGATTTTCTATAATCATCTGAGAGATTTGAGAATATATTTTAATTCTGTGATTCTCTATTATAAATTTGTGTTATTTGCATTCCAGTAATACTTTCCTGCAAATAAGCATTGGTGTTTGACGATTTATTGGATAAATCTTGCCATGCTTTTCTTTGCTTATTTCTAATGATCAAGATTGCTGTTAAACCAATTGGAACACCACTTAAAATAATAAAAGATAGTTGAACGTTAACAAAAAACATAAAACCCATAATAATAAATACGTTTACGACCTCTAAGATTAAGTTAATAAGTCCATTGGATAACATATCTGATACAGCGTTAACATAGTTAACAACCCTGATCAATATTTTCCCTTGGGGTCTTGCATCATAATAATCAAAAGGTAGGTATTGTAAATGTTCAAATAAGTCTGATCTTATATCATATACAATCGCTTGACCTACTTTAGTCATTAATTTCGCTCTTACTGTTGTTAAAAACATTGAAATAAGTATGGTAATTAAGAATATTGTAACCCATAAAATTAAGTTCTTTATACTCTTGCTGGGAATAATATTGTCAATAACATGAATTGTTATAATTGGGGTACTGAGTGATAAAAGGGCAGATAATACACTTAAGAGTAATGAATTAATCATTCCCATCTTGTAGTGTGTTACATAAGTTAGTGCTCTTTTGAATTGACTGATACCAAAAGGAGTCTTTAAGACTTCATCTTCATCAAATCTATTTCTAGCCATTTAAACTCCTTCCTCAGGTTCACGTTGAAGTTTATTCATCATCGCATAATATCCTTGTTTCTCAATTAATGTTTCATGAGTTCCTTGCTCTATAATTGATCCCTTATCTAAAACTAAGATAAGATCTGAAGCTTTTGCTGTGGATACTCTTTGTGTAATTATTACTTGAGTAGTTTCATCTCGCTTTAAATCAAGTGACTTTAAGATAAGTTTTTCAGTTTTATTGTCAAGTGCTGATGTTGTATCATCTAGTATTAGAATGGGTCTTTCGGATGCAAATGCACGCGCTAGGGCAACACGTTGTTGTTGTCCCCCAGATAAACCGACACCATCCTCACCCACTAATGTCTCATAACCTTCTTTAGTATCTTCAATGAAATCATATGCAAATGCAGACTTAGCAGCATCAATCATTTTAGCTTCATCGAAATCTTTCATACCATAGGCAATGTTATTTTGTATTGTATCTGAAAATAATATCGCATTTTGAGTTGTAATGGCTATGTTTGATTGGTATTCGTCAAGTTCATACTCTCGAATATCAATACCATCTACGCTTATATAACCTTCCAATGGATCAAAGCGACGCATCAATAGGTTAACAAGTGTTGTTTTCCCAGATCCTGTTGGTCCAATTATTGCAACTCTTTTCTTAGAGTCTAATTTAAAACTAACATTTTTAAGAACATCATCATCATCATGTCCAAAACTTACATCTACAAACTCTATATCACCTATAAGCCTTCTTGGATTTGGTATATATTTTTCTTTTGTAATTTTTGATTTTGCTTCACTAATCTGATGTATCTTATGTGTACTAATAGCAATTCTTTGAATATCATTAATAAGGATACCTATTTGTCGCATTGGGTTAGAAATAGCCCAAATTAATCCAGAATATGCGGCAAAATCTCCATAGGATAAATCTCCACGCATCATGTAAATTCCACCTACCAGTAATAGGATTACTGAGAAAGACTGTGATAACATCTCAAGTGCTGGATTATATTTAATCCATGTATAAGAAACATTCTCATTTGCTACTTGGTATTCATAACTAATCTTGTTGAACTTTTCAATCTCGTATTGTTCAGTTCCAAATGCTTTAACAACTCTGTTTGCAGCAATATTTTCCTGAGCAGCACTGTTCAAATCAGTAAATCTATCACGTAGTATTCCGTACATTGGTCTAACTTCTTTACTCAACTGATGGGTTAAGATAAATATAAAGGGTGCCAATACTGCCATCCACAGTGTCAATCTATGATTAATTGTATATAGATAAACAAGCGCGATAAAAAACACCGTTAAAGACTCCATGATTGTCTTTAGAAGCCATGATATACTGTGACGAATCATATCTAAATCCCCCGTCATTGTACTCATTAAGTCTCCTGTAGAGTATTTAACATAGTAACTATTATCTTGTCTTTGTAACTTGTCGTAAAGTTCATTCTTTAGTTTGAAAACTACATTTTGTGATATCTTTTCAAACAACATCATCGATATAAAAGATAATACTGTTCTAAAGAGTGTAAATACAACAAGGAAAACTAAAAGTTGTATTAGATATGATCTAAAGGCAACAATATTTGTTGCTGCATCAGGATTAGTAATAAATGTATCTACAATAATTCTTGTTATATGGGGAACTACAATTGATGCAACACTCACCATAAATGCTAAAAATAAAGCCACAATATATCCTGGTTTATCTTTACCAATTCTTTCCCACAACCATTTTAATTCGACCATAAATCTCCCTTACTTTCGACGATATTTATTTCGATATTCAGAAGGTGATAAACCACATTCTTTTTTGAATTTTTTATAAAAGTAACCTGGACTGGAATATCCAGTTTTCTCTGATATCTCACTAAAATTTGTATTTGTGTTAACAATAAATTCTTGAGCTTTCTTAATTCTAAATGTATTCAAATATTTAGAGAAACTTACTCCCAACTCTTTAATGAATAGTTGACCTAAATACATTGAATTTACATGTAATTCATCTGCTATATTTAACAATGATAAATCTTCATTGAAGCGTGAAATGATGATTGATAGCAATTCTTTAACGAGATCACTATAAACCTTCTCTTCTAAGCTTTGACTGACATCATGATATACCTGATACAATGTCGATTCTACTTGTAATATTGTGTCCGATTGATATATCTTTTGCATACTCTTATTTATCATTTCAATATCTTCTATTCCAAACTCGCGGTAAATATCAGATATTAATATAAAGACATTGTAGCGAATAAAGTCAGGAGCTGTTTTCTCCTCTTTTAACTGACGCATTAATGCATTCAATTCTTTAAAGACTTTCTTCTCATCTCTTAAAGAAAGTGCTTGATGAAAATTACTAAAGTCTTGTTTGACATAATTAATGGGTTCATTTAATGCACGCCCTTCACTTAGAAATCTAGGAATGGGATGCCCTTGATAGAAACTAATAAGATTTGAGTTGTGAATTGCTTGTACATAACTTTCATGGACAAAGTCTTGTTCAACAAAAAACTCTCCAACACCTTTAACGATTTGATCTATATCAAACTTTTGCTTAACCTTCAATATAAAGGATTCAAATTCACCAATATCACCTTCAAATATTAGAACAATATTACTTAAATCTTTAAAGAAAAGCATTTGATTCTCATCTCTAAAAAACTGGTGTAAATCTTGTCCTATATCATCGAAAAGTAAGATTGAATATGAACCGTTCGCTTTTAAAGGGTGTGATGTTAATTTCAACAACCTTCTTAGGTCTGTACTTTCAACCTCTCCTGACACCCACTTTAGTAAAATGTTAGAAAAAACAAGCTTGTCAGATTCCAATTTGTTTTTTTCCTCGTCTAATTTAACCACAATATTAATTAATGACTGTCTCAAAATTTCTTTATCAATTGGTTTTTGAATAAAGTTTTCCACACCCAATTGAATCCCTTGTTTTACATATTCAAATTCTTGGTAACCTGATAACAGGATGATATAAAAGTTTAAGTCTTCATCTTTAGTTTTCTTAACAAATTCTATACCGTCCATTACAGGCATATTTACATCTGTTACTACAATATCAATATGGTGATCTTGAACAAAGTTGTAAGCCTCTTGTCCATTTGATACTGCACCTACTAATTCAAGACCCAGATCATTCCAATCAATGAGTTTCTCTAGTCCTTTTAATATCATATATTCATCATCTATTAATAAAACTTTATACATGCTATCTCCTCTAACTATTCTTCTGATACTTTAATTTAGTTTCGCTAACATCAATTTCTATCTCAATCCTAAAACCTTCGTTTTTCTGACTCGCTATATTAATTGAATATGCTGATTTAAAGTATGCTTTTAATCGTTCATGGACGTTATATAGTCCAATAGATGTACTGCTTTTAATATCTATCTGATTTCTATCTAATCTTTTTCTTATAAGCTCTAAATTCTTTTCATTTGTACCGCGACCATTGTCCTGTATCTCTATATGAATGATATCACCACTTCTATAAACAACTATAAATATTGCGTTGTCAATTCGTCCAAAATCAACACCGTGTTTAATATAGTTTTCAATCAAGGGTTGAAGGGTGAATTTAGGTAACATGATATGTTTTAAATCCTCTTCAATTGATACTTTATAGGCAAGTCTATTTGGATATCTCATTTGATACAAGTATATATAATTCTCAGTAAATTCTATCTCACTCTCAAGGGTTGTTTCTCTTTCTAAAGATATATTATTTCTTAATAATTCAGAGAAAGAAAATACTATTTCTGCCAGTTCATCAACACCCTCACTTACAGCATACATCCTAATAAATTCAAGGGTATTATATAAGAAGTGTGGGTTTATTTGAGACTGAAGTGCCATCAAAGTAATATCCCTTTGTTTAATTTCTAATTGGTATATTGTTTCAACATACTCTGTAATACTATTTAACATTTCATTGATTCCATTAGATATACTATAAAGTTCTGAACCTTTATCTTCTAAATTTATTCTGAAATTATAATCCCCTTCTCTTACTTCAGATAATCTATCTATAATATCCTCTACTTGATCAGAGTATATTCCAAATGTTCGATATAATACATAAAGTAACAGTGCATCTAAGAAAAACGTTGCTAGAATAATTGGCCAATAGATGCTAAAGGCCTGACTTCTAATTGCATTTTTAGATATATATGAGAATACCGTATAGTCGTCCGTCATTTGTAAGTCCGTTGTATAACTTCCTTCAGAAATTTTTTTCTTAACTGCTTCAATATTTTCGGCAGTTTGTTCGGTTTCTTCATCTAAAGATTGTAGTTCATTTGATTGGTATACAATATTTCCAAGACTGTTGGTAATCATGATACCAGGTCTTAACTTCTTATCAATATTTGATATTTTATTATGAATTATTTCTTTATCAATATGGAATGTTAAATATCCTAATAATTCAAAACTAGAATGATTTATCAATGTTTGATTAAATGCAATTGTATCTTCAAATTCGGGGATATCTGGTACTAAGATTCCAAAAGTATTCAGTACTTTTGAAACGTAGGTATCTTGTGTTCTTAACAAATTGATAGTTACAGCTTCTAAGCCTTTTAAGTCAAAGTATAGATTATGTACTTTTTTAGGAAAATTAATGTAGTCTCCTACAATATTCTTCCAAGCATAATCTGCATAAGTATTTAGAAAGTAATAATTTAAATCTTCTGTTTCTTTTGGTGTAGAAAAGAAATCAAATGATACTCTTCTTACTTCTGTTTTGTAATATTCAAGTTCATTAATGATTGCGTTTGTCGTATCATTGACCAATACAACTGCATCATGTTGGGCTTGTTTAACGATAAAAGAACTTATGATAATGGAAAAAGTACTAATTACTACAATTAGTATCGTTGCATATGATTTAACCATTGCGCGCATTGATTTGTTCTTTTTTCTTTTAAACATCTTAGTAAGTTATCGTTTCTTCTATAATTTTAACCCATGATCTTAAGGATTCTACAGATACTATTATTAATAGACTGAATATTCCAAATATCAGAAGTCCTGGCATAATTTTATATATAAAGTAAATTGCTGCCATACTTATAATAAGTCTTACAATTTTAATTAAATTCGCAAAAAATGAAAGTGTGCCTAGTTTTATAAGATCCAATAATTTTATCTGATAATAACTATTAATGACAACACAATATAAATAACTTACCAGTAAAAATCCAATTACAAATACCATAATGATTTGAATTAAAACAACAAATGGATTTGTAAATTGAAATGATAAGTAAAGATTATATACAACAAAAAATATACTTAAACCATAAGTATAGAATAATGTATTACCTCGTTTAAAGTTATCTTTAAACATTGGAAATAAGCTGGTAAAATGCATTTCTTCATGCTTAAATCCATGGCGTATATAGAGGTCAGTAATCGATAAAAAAGCTGGCCCTACTCCTAAAAGAATGCCACCCATCATACTTATCATAATGAACATAAAATTAAGTTTCATAAGTGTAAAGGTTCGCCTAAATATTTTGTCTAAGAATGTACCAATCATTGTATCGTGCCTCCTATGATTAATATAATTAAAATAGAATGAGGTTACCCTCATTCTATCAAAATTCAAACTAATGTAAAGGGTTAATTATTTTCTCCAAGCGTCATATTGCTTTTGCATTTCTTCAATGATTTTATTTGAACCATTTGCTTCAAGTTCTTTTAAGAACTCTGGAACTGCAACTTTAGGATCTTTAGTACCTGTATTAATTGTATCGGAGAATCTTTCCATTACAGTTTGTACAGCTGATAATTCGTTTTTAACTGGATTTGTATCAAAGTTGAATCCAACGATTGGTGAAGAAACTGCTGCTTCAATGTTAACATCGCGTTCTTTAATCATTTCATCTGTTACAACATCTGTTACATAGATTAATTTGTTGTTACCTGTATTCCAAGGTGACATTACGTTTTTATCAATTTTCTTAGTGATGCGGTTTGTTGCGTCATCATATGTCCAGTGCTCGCCTTCAATACCGTGAATTAATGTGTTTAATACTTCTTCATTTGTATTGATTAGGTTTAAGAACTTAACTGCTTCTACTTTATGTTTTGAGTTGTTTGAAACTACAAAGTTAGCCATTCTAGCTTGAGCTGTACTCTTAAGCATATCTGTTACTGGTACTGAAACTAATTCTTTACCTGCAACTGTTGATAGCATGTAGTCGCCATAGTCCATTGGTCCTTGTGTTTCTTGTCTTACAAACCATGTGTTTTCACCATGTCCGTATGAAGTATCTGATGTTGCTGCATCTACAGGAATATATCCTTTATTGTAGTATCCATGAATAATTTCTAAATTTTTCGTAGCTTGTGGCGTTTCAAATACGTTAACAATTTTTGTTTGATCTCCATCAACGTCAACTGCATATGGTAGTGAATCACTTAATAGGTAGTCAAAGTTTCCTAATGCTACTTTATATCCACGTCCTACTGCATAAGGAACTGTTTGTGGTTCTTTTTCTTTAATTACTGATAGTAATGTTTCGATGTCTGCATATCCATTAATACCATCTAAGCTTAGGTTATGTTTGTCTAATAGTTCTTTGTTAAATGTTAACATTTGTTGTGCATAAACGTTTGCATTTACTGGGAAACCATATAGTTTGTCATCAAAAATGTTTCCATCTTTATAGATATCGTCAATTGAATCGAAGTACTCACTTGCGTGTTCTTCAATTAAATCTGTTAGGTCTGCATATGCACCTTTTTGAGCATTAACTGCGAAGTTTTCAGAAAATGATAAGTCATAAGCTTCTCCTGATGAAACGATCATATTCATTTTCTCGCCCCACTCACCCCAACCGATGTACTGTAGGTTTACTCTAACGCCAATTTCTTCTTCAGAAATTGCATTAACTTTTTCCATTACTTCTTTGAAATATTCTGGTTCATCCCCTACTTGATACATTAACAGTTCAACTACTTCACCGTCTCCGCCTTCTTTTTTAGATGTACATCCTGTAATTACTAATAATACTAATAATACTGCTAAAATTTTCTTTAAGTTTTTCATATATTTCTCCTTCACTTATAGAATTAAATAAATTGCACTATTAAACCTTATTCCTTCACCCCTCCAATCGTTAGTCCGCTTACAAAATACTTCTGGAAGAACGGATACGTTACTGCTATAGGTAGTACTGATAGTACAACCATGGCCATACGTGTCGCTTCCTTTGGTAAGTTTTGTGCTGCTTCTAATCCTGAAATTTGTCCTATATTTTTTGAAATATATTCCAGGTTAGATTGTATTTGCATTAGCAAGTACTGTAATGGATAGAGATCCGCTTTGTTAATATATAACAATGCATTGAACCAATCATTCCAGAATCCTAATGCTGTAAACAAGCTGATTGTTGCAATCCCTGGAACTGCTAGTGGCAAGACTATTTGTAAGAATATTCTTAACTCACTTGCACCATCAATTCTTGCTGATTCAATAATCGCTTCGGGAACCGTCTTTCTATAAAATGTTCTCATAATAATAATATTAAAGGGGCTCCGGGCCATTGGAAGAATCAAGGCCCATATTGAGTCCTTCAACCCTAATAGTTGTGTAACAACTATATAGTTAGGAACCATTCCGGCACTGAATAACATCGTTATCAGTAGTAAGACTGTAAATAACTTTCTAAATTTAAAGTTAGGTCTTGAGATTGCATATGCGTATAGTGATGTGAAGGACGTATTAATAAACGTTCCTGCAACTGTAACAAAGACACTGACACCTAATGACCTAAGTATAACCTCACGATAATCATATAGGTATTTATAACCTTGAAGACTCCATTCTTTTGGAATCAATGAATATCCATGAACTACAAGTGATGTTTCACTTGTAAATGAAATGATAATTACGAATATAAAGGGAAAGATACTTGATATGGCTAGAATACCAACAAGAATACTGGCAATAATGTCACCTTTTTTTCCGAAACTTCGAACACTTACGTTCGTTATTTTTTTCTTTTCTTGCATTAAATCAAAACCTTTCTTTTAAAATAATGATGAATCAGGATCTAACTTACGAACAATTGCGTTAGTTGAGATCAATAAGATACAACCTATTGTTGATTGGTAAAGTCCAGCTGCTGCACTCATACCCAAGTCACCTGATATCTTCAGTCCTTGATATACATAAGTATCCAGAACCATCGTTACATTATATAACGAACCAGAACCACGCGGTACCTGATAGAATAGACCAAAGTCTGCTCTAAATATATTTCCTACTGCCAGAATCATTAAGATACTGATCAAAGGTGCAAGTTGTGGTAATGTAACATATTTAATTTGTTGCCATTTTGAGGCACCATCAATAATTGCTGCTTCATAATATGTAGGATCAATTCCCATGATAGAAGCAAAGTATACGACTGAGTTATACCCAATCCCTTTCCATGTCCCTATGAGTAATAATATGAAGGGCCAGAACTTAGGTGCGTTGTACCAGTTAATGGGATCAACACCAACCATTCCTAATATCATATTTACTGCACCTTTGTCTGGACTCAAGAATGAATAGACAAAGAAGCTTATAATTACCCAAGATAGGAAATGTGGGAATAACATCATTGTTTGGAATCTCTTAATTTTCTTTTTAGATCTTAGCATACTCATTACTATCGCAACAGTAACAGAAGTAATCAGACCTAATACAATAAAGGCAACATTATACAAGACGGTATTTCTTGTTATAAGGTATGCATCTTTCGTTGAGAATAGAAACTTAAAGTTATCAAACCCAACCCATTTACTGTTTATGATACTTGATAGGAATCCACCTGGATGGAATCTAAAGTCTTTAAAAGCGATAACGTTTCCAAATACTGGGATATAGAAGAAGAGTATCATCCATATAAATCCCGGTAATATCATTCCTAAATATACAAATTGTGTTTTATTCTTATTAAACCATTTTTTAAGGTTTGTTGTTTTTTCACTCATTTACTCACTCCTTTGAATCTTACCGCTTACATATATATTGTATCAAAATGAAATCTATTTCAAATGTATAAAATATATATGAATAGATATAAACTATAGATTAATTTGTAAATCCCCAGAATTTTTTACCAAATACTTCCAATAATGGGTTTAAATCTCTATAGATATCTGTTTCGTGTTTTGCTTCTGGTGAATCTGACCATATTGCAAAATAACTTCCTATCATTCGTGGATCTTTCACCGACATATTTTGATCTGTATTATCACTTGCATCTTTATGTAGTTTTGAGAAGTTATATATTTCGAAATTTTCTTCTATCTTTTCTTTTGTTGGATATGTATATCCAGCATTTTCTCCAACAACATAGTAGAGATTGGTATCATTGTAATTAATGACCCTGTGATTTTTGTCAATAAAGGTTTGTAAAGGTGCCATATCTTTATGCCAGCTTGTCCAGTGTGTTATAACAAAATTCGGATTAAGTTCTAATGTGTTTTTTATGTTTAGACGATAGAATCCATCATTCCATATTCTGACATCCTTACCTTTTGACATAAGGTATTCACCAATATCATTAATATAGTCTAAAAATGTATCAGCTGCTGTTGCATCTTTTGAAATATTTTCTTTTGCATATTGTTCAAGTTCTGGATATTTATGATATTCGTTGAAATCAATAAATTCGTCACCACCCATATGTATGATATTTGTATGATCAAATATTTCTAATACTTCATCATACAATGACTTAATAAATTCACGTGCTTCGTTACTGGTAATATTAATTCCAGTCTTTAGATTTGGCATTTGATGTTCTGGATAATATTTCAGTACATATTCTAAGTGCCCTGGTGAGTCAAAAGAAGGTACTACATCAATATAATATTCTTTTGCATAGTTGATGATTTCTTTTATATCTTTTTGAGTTAAGTGTTCACGTGAAGTAATTTCAGGAAACTTCTTAGATTCTATACGATATCCTAAATATTCTGAGAAATGCATCTGTAGTATATTCAGTTTATTTAAAGCCATTAAATCTATCATAGAAATAAACGATGCTTTTGTATAATACTTCCTACCGCAGTCAACATGAAGTCCACGTTCTGGGGCAAGACTTTCGCTTAAACCTATTCTCAATATTTCACGAGTTTTAACTTTTTGTAATAAATCTAAAAGACCATAGAATAAATCAGCTTCTGTTTGTCCTGTGATTGTAATGAAGCGTTCACCTATGTCTGTATAAAAGGAATCCTTTTGTACATTAGGATCTATCTCTACAAATACATGTGCTAAAGATATCCCGCAATCCTCTACTAAATCCTTTTTAAGTTTTTTAATTTTACTAAGTAGTTTTTCTTTCATCATAAACATCCTCCATGTACTTATAATTATAACAACCCTGCTTTTCAATGAAATACAATAAATATAGGACTTTTAGTAATAAATATTGATTATGGCATAAGTTTCTATTGATTAAAAAACTATATATTTATACAAGTTTTATTTGTAATGTTTTTACCCTTATACTACATATAATTACATTGTATAAGAAAAGGCCTATGCTATAATTTCCTTATAAATGTATACGTGTATACAAGTTTATATATATTAAGGAATATAAAAGAAGAAGGAGTACTGAAATGGAAGATGTTATTGAACTGTTTAAACCCGGGCAAAAAGGGAGTAAAAATTATAGAATTCCTAGCCTACTTGTAAGTAATGAGGGAACTTTATTAGCTGCTATTGATAAAAGAAACCAACATCAGTCTGACTGGGGTAATATTGATATTGCTATGAGACGTAGTTTTGATCATGGTAAATCTTGGACTGATGACAAAGTCATCATTGATTTGAAATCCAATCCAAATGTATCAGGAGAACATCACTCTGCTTTTTTAATTGATGTCTCTATGGTACAAGATAGAATTTCTAACAGAATATTTTTACTGGTTGATATGTTTTGCGAGAGCAAAGGATTCTTTAGTGTCGGAAGTGATAATGACACCATGAAAACACCATACGTTGAAATAGATGGTTCTAATAAACTTCTATTAAGACATGAAGAGGGTCACTTCTACTATTTAGAAGAGGATGGCAAAGTTTTTACACTCAATGATAGAAAAGATTCAGGCATGCATGTCATTGTTGAATCCAATCACCCCACTTTCAATGATTTGGGAGATTTATACAAAGATAATACATACCTAGGAAACATTTATTTAGACTATACAGCAACTCCAATCAAAGCCAAAGCAACCGTTTATCTATGGCTAACTTATTCAGATGATGATGGTGCAACATGGGCTTCACCTAAGGATATTACAAAACAGGTGCGACAAGATTGGATGGAATTCATTGGTACAGGACCTGGACTTGGGATTCAACTTGAAAACAACAATCTGCTCTTCCCTGTTTATACAACCAATCAACATAAAGGATATTCTCAATCTTCGTCTATGATACGATCAAAAGATTTTGGGGAAAATTGGGAGTTTCTAGATTCAACCAATAATAGATACGTCAACAATGAAAAAATCTCTCCTATGACACTTAAAAACTTAGATTATATTACAACTGAATCACAAGCTGTTCTTTTAAATAGTGGTACACTTAAACTATTCATGCGTAATTACACTGGAAAAGTATTGGTTGCTAACTCTCATGATGGTGGCGAAACTTGGCTTGATGATTTTGATAAACTTGATATTACAGACGTCTATGTTCAGCTTTCAGTAATACATACCATTAGAAACAAGAAAGAATACATCCTACTTGCGAATGCAAGTGGTCCAGAACGCAACAACGGTACATTAAAATTATTAGAAGTAAATCCTGATGACAGTTTAACACTTATCAGTGAAACACTTATCCACAAAGGACGCTACGAATATAATTGCTTAGCAGAATTAAAAGATGGTAACTTCGCAATATTCTTTGAACACCCATCTGAACAATATGATGGTGATATGACAATGATGTTTAGAAGGTTTTCTTTTGAAGACTTAATATCTAATATATAGGAAAGAGATAATATGCAAGTAATTGATTTAAACTCTCGTAAACAAAACTTTAATAGTGATTGGAAATTTAAGTTAAAGGATTCAAAGAAGTGGGACAGTATTAACCTTCCCCACGACTGGTCTATTTACTTTGACTTTGATCACAAGTCACCCGCTCAAAATGAAGCGGGTCTTTTAAATGGAGGCGAAGGTTATTATCAAAAAGAGTTTATAGTTAATAATATCGCACATAAGAACATTAGAATATGCTTTGATGGTGTCTATATGAATTCTGATTTAAGAATAAACGGACACCATATCGGAACATATCCTAATGGATACACACCTTTTTCTTATGATATAACTTCTTTTCTTATCGAAGGAAAAAACATACTTGATTTAAAGGTTGAAAACAAACAACCTTCCAGTCGTTGGTATTCAGGAAGTGGAATCTACCGTGATGTCTCTTTACTTATTACGAAAGATATTTCTTTTAAACATTATGGTATAAAAATTACAACACCTGACTTGGATAAAGAACATAAAACTGCAGTTACCAATATCATAGAATCAAGTATTCTTAATACAAGTAATAAATCTCAAACATTTAATATACATTATTCAATACTTGATTCACATGACAATCTTATTAGTGAAACAAAATCAGATGCATATCAAGTCGATGCAAACACACAACTTGATATTAAAGATAGAATTATCAGTGAATCTATCCAACTATGGGATATAGATAATCCTACCTTGTATACATTAAAAGCAAAGATTATAAGTACTGATGGGGTAAAGGATTCTCATAATATTAGATTTGGATATCGTTTTATGGATTTCTCTCCAACTCAAGGATTCACACTCAATGGAAACTATGTAAAATTACATGGTGTCTGCATGCACCATGACCAAGGGGCACTGGGGGCAGTTGCAAATAAAACAGCAATGCTAAGACAACTTCAAATGATGAAGGATATGGGTGCCAATGCCATAAGAATGTCACACAACCCTGCAGATGATAAGTTCATAGAGATATGTGAAGATATTGGACTTCTTCTAATCGATGAAGCTTTTGATACTTGGTATGGTGGTAAAAAACAATATGACTATGGTCGTTTTTTCGATCTAGTTGCAACACACCCTGAATCTAAGCCTAACGAAACTTGGGCAGAGTATGACCTTAAACAAATGGTTAAAAGAGGCATGAACTCTCCTGCAATAATCATGTGGTCAGTAGGAAATGAAATTGGAGAATCTAACAATGGAGATGCCAAAACAGTTACTACTGCTGCTAACCTTAATAAATGGGTAAAAGAGATTGATACTACACGCTATACAACAATGGGACAAGATGTCTACCGCTGGGCTAAAGAAGGTGGACATGAAGCAGTCTCTTCACAAGTTGATATTGTAGGACTTAACTATGCTGAGGATAACTACGATTACATTAGAAAGAAACATCCACAATGGTTAATATATGGTTCCGAAACATCCTCAGCAACAAGAAGCCGTGGTGTCTATGCACATCCAGATGAAAAACTTATCCACAGCAATGGGGATGAAAGAAAACTTCAACAATCTGATTATGGAAATGATCATGTTAGCTGGGGTAAAACCGCATCTGAATCCTGGATATTCGATCGTGATCGTCAAAGTTATGCTGGACAATTTATATGGACTGGCTTTGATTACATTGGTGAACCAACTCCCTGGCATAATCAAAATGATTTATCTGTAAAATCCTCCTACTTTGGAATCGTAGATACTGCTGGTTTCAAGAAGAATGATTATTACTTCTACCAAAGTCAGTGGTTACATCCAGATGATAAAGCAGTATTACATATACTACCCCATTGGAATTGGGACGAAGATTTAATAGATTATAATATGAAAACGCATGACAATACCATTCCAGTAAGAGTATATTCAAACTATGAATCAGTTGAGTTGTTCCTTAATGGTGAGTCTTTAGGGAGTAAAAATTTTAACAAGAAATTAACTCAAGATTTAAGACCCTATCAAGAAGGTGAAAAAGAAGACCAACTCTATTTAGAATGGCGTGTTCCTTATATTCCTGGAACTCTAAAAGCCATCGCAACTTACAAGACAAGTACAATTTCAAAAGAAATTAAAACAGCCTTAAAAACAAAACATCTTCAATTAAAACCTGAAAAACATTTACTCAATAATGATGAAGACCTTGTCTATATAGAGGTTAATGCCCTTGATAGTAAGAATACCCCTTGCCCAACAGCAGATCATATTTTATATTTTGAAGCCGAGGGAAATGGTGAAATTGTCGGAGTTGACAATGGGAACCCTGCTAGTTTTGAAAGATATCAAATACAAAGCGATGGTGTATGGAAAAGGTCTTTATTTAATGGAAAAGCTCTTGTAATCATCAAAGTAGAAAAAGGGGCTTCATTTGATTTAAAAGTCAGCAGTCCTGGTTTAAGCTCAGACACTTGTTCAATTGTCAGAAGCATAAATACTCCATATATGATACCAGATATAATATATACAAAAGATTCAAAAATCCACGACCACCCAAAACAAAACTTTGTTAATTTAGATGGCCAGGTTGGAAAACAAAATTTTATACCTTCAAAGTATAAAGAGAAACGAACTGAAGATAAAATCTTCTATTCTGACACTAATGGAAAAGCAAAGAGAGTCTACAAAATTCAAAAAGAACAAGCTATTGTAGACACATATATTAAAAGAAAAATAAATGAACCCATTATATTGCCAAGTAATGTCATAAGCATCAACAACTTTTTACAAGAAAGCACACAAGATGTTATATGGCCTGATTTTCCCTTATCAATCAATAAACCAGGTAGATATACATTCTATGGTTCTTCGGCTTATGACTTGAAAGCAAAACTAGTTATAGATATATGTAATTCAGAAGATGATATTGTAACAGATAATGTATTAACTATTAACAATAAAATTATCACCAGTGATTTAGACAAATATGTTTATGAACTTGGACAAGTTTGTCCACAAATAGAATATGATAAAGAAAATGAATACTTACAAATCATTCAAGCCAATACCATAAACAATTACACAGCTTGTATCATAAGGTTTAAAGATGATTCAATAAGAAAACAATATATAAAGTTTTCTGAAGCAAAAGCTCAGTATCATAAAACTCACTTATCAATCAATAAGAATAGTGGAAAAGTCGGAGAAACTCTTGAACTCTTAGCATGTCACTATGATCAGATAAATAATGAGATAGATGTAGCAGATTATAAGTATGTAATTTCCAGTAATGTGGGAATAGAAATTATTGATAATCATGTATTCCTTTATGAACCTGGTATCTATAGCATTTCTTTAGTAGTTACAAACGACATCGAGCAATTCTACAGTAATAGGATCCAAGTTCAAGTTTTAGAAAACACCCTGCTTGGAGATATTCAAGATATTGAAACAATTAGGATCAATCATGATATTAACACACCCCTAGTCTTGCCTTCTAAGATTAAAGCAAGCTATCAAGGGTTCTGTGATATTCCAGTTGATGTTACATGGAGCACTATAGACTCTGATTTATTAAATAAATTCGGAAACTTTGAAATATCAGGATCTGTAAAGAACTCTAATGTTATTCCTAAGGTAAATGTTACTGTGAGCGGATATAGAGGCATCGAAAGATTTTCAGATTCCAAGTTATCCACTGAAGATATAATCTTGCCTGAAGTCGCAAAGGCATACCATGTCCTAGGATATGTTGATAGCTCTGAAATCATTTGGAATTCTTACGACAAGAAACAAGTCGATGTGAATGGAATCTTGATCATAGAAGGTAAACTCAAAAACACACCTTATAGAACTTCAATATCTATTCGGATTAGTGATGATATTCAAAGAGGTAATAGTATCTCACAGCTTTGGACCGGTTCTAACTTACCAGCAGCAATTGCATCACATACAAACAAAGACTATGGAGGTGTACAAGTTTTAAATGATACTGTCATAGATTTTAACAGTCACAATAACATGTGGACAAATCAAAACCTAGGTGGTAGAACAGAAGACTGGGTTGGTATCCTCTTTGCTGATGCAGGTGTAATTACACGAAGATATGTGGATAATATGAGCCTTGGTTTCTTAAAGGATGCTATGCCACAGGATTTTATTATTGAAACATTCAACTCTATAACAGCTCCAATACTTCCACAGGATTTTGCTAATATGGCTAATGAAGATCATGATTTCAATAATAATGATTTATGGGATAGTGTTTCAAATCCTAATGTTAAATCATTTGAAGGTGGTAGAATGGAAACTATCAATTTCGATGGAGTTATGACCTATGCACTGAGAATTAAAATGTTCTCAAACAAGGCTATTAAACTTACTGAGTTGTCAGTTCTCGAAAGCAAAAGCAAAAGCTTATCAAGTTTTGATATAGTAATGTCTTATAATGATATGAGTTTTCATTTAGAAAAAGACTCATTACTCTTAGAAAACATTCAACTAGATACGATTAGCCTAAATACAACAAACAACGCAAGTATTACAAAACTTAACAATAACGATGACTACGAATATATCATCGTATCTGAAGATAAATCTCATACAAAAATTGTTAAACTTATACAAACTCAAGGGAATGTTTCGGTAGAAATAACATGATGATAAATAAAAAAAAGTTTGGCCTCACAAGACCAAACTTTTTATTTTGTTATAGGATTTTATAGGTAGTAATTTAGAATTAAGTTAGTAAACGCATCATAACTTAATCTTGTGTCCTTATTCCAAGACTTAACAGCCATAGCCCATATAGGTTCAAAAGTATCATTATATACTCTTCTCACAGTTCCTATATCTGGTGCATCACACCATATGGCATAACTTGATCCAAGGACTTTGGATTCATTTTTGGTTTCTTGTCCGAAAGTAAATTTATGAGGATTCCATGACTCAAACCAATCTTCTGTTTTATATAATTTAATACCAACATCAACATGAAATACATAGTAGAAGTTTTCAGCATGATAGTTAATAATTCTATAACCTTTATCTTCAAATACTTCTAAGGGCGCCATATATTTATGGTACTTTGTCCAGTAGCATATCTCGATAGAAGTCTTAAGAGGGATTTTTTCACTTTGGTTTAAACGATGGATTCCATCATTCCATACCCTAACAATAAATCCTTTGTCCTCTAGATGAGATGCCATATCATTAATAAAATCAATATAAGTATCAATAGCACTAGCATCATCTATCTTCAATATATCCCTGGCATAATCAACCAAGGGTGTAAAAGAATCTATTGTTTCAAAATCTACAAACTCATCACTCCCAATATTAAAATATTTAGATGATTTAAATAAGTCTGAGAATTCATCATATAATTCTTTCATAAAAGTTCTTGCTTTAGGATTACTAATATCAATCGCTTCTTTTTTAGTACCTTCAAGTGCATATTGTGGATATACTTCTAGAATATGTCTTAAGTGACCTGGTGCATCAAGACTTGGGATTATCTGAATAAAGAGGTCTTGAGCATATTTTATGATCTCTAGAACTTCATCTTGTTTAAGATGTTTATCACTGACTATTTCTGGAAAGATTTTGGATTCGATTCTAAAGCCTAAGTTCTCACTGAAATGCATTTGTAATGTATTCATTTTACGTTTGGCTAAATCATCAATAAATTTCATAATCCATTCTTTAGAAAAATACTTGCGTCCACAATCCAGATGTAAAGCACGCTCTACAACACTTGGAGCATCTTCCAGTGTTGCATAAGGCAGCGCTACTTCCATCATGATGAGGTTTGTAAGGGTAATTGCAGCATAGAAGATACCAGCATCCGTTTTTGCATACAGTTTTATTTCAGCACCGACTTCAATACGGTAAGCTTCGTCTTCTAAACCTTCATCATATAAAATTGAGACATTTTCATGAGACAAGACATTTTCATGTTTTAGATTAAATAGTTTAGAAACCTTTTGGAAAGGGTTTTCTAAATCTGATAAATTCTTGACACGAATGTTTGAAATATTTACAAATTGATCACCTTTAATTTCGATGCTTTTAAGTGGTGGTAATACTTGTTGGTAGGGATTTGTCTTTAGCATTTCTTCCTCTTTCTGATTACTTACAAGTAAGTTTATTTTTCAATCAATAATGTTTTAATCTCAGCATGTTTCAATGTATCACTATCATTTCCTTCAAGTTTCTGTTCTAAAAGATTTGATTCATATACTTTTTCTGCATTAAGACTATAACTTGCTTCTTCAGTATTAGATAGATTGTAGAATCTTAAGACTTTTGCATCTGAATCTTTAGTACCTTTAAGACTTGTAACCATTGCGCCATCTGCTTTGAAATCTAAGAATTGATCGCTTGATTTAAGTTGGTTTCCTTTTTCCATATTTTGCATAGAAACAAAAGGAACTTGCATTGCATAAGCACTTCTATAACTATCATTTCTAGTACTATCATTTGTAAACATAAATCCTAGATTTAATGTGTAGGAATCTAGACACTGTGCTTCTGGTGTTGGGAAGTATCCCCAGTCACCCATTTCTCCAACAGCTCTTAGAATTGTAACTGCGATATATTGCTTGTCTACAACCTCATACTCATGTAAACCAAAGTTCATTAAAGTTAACCCATACTCATCATTATTCATACTCATGAATGCTTGTTGACGTTGTGGGTTAGTTGGATTCATCCATCTTGGACTTACTGTATTAGGTCTTTCAATAACTTCAAAGATACTTTCTGATAGGTGATTATCTGAAACCATACCTGAATCAAATATTGCACGTATTCGGTGATCTTTTGCTGTGTTATTTACGTGTGTATTAATACGAACCATTGATGCATGTTTTTCCAGTATAAAGTCTGTTTCTACTTTATATGGAATTAATGTGTCATTTCTATGAGATTGACGTAGCGTAAGTTCTTTTACAGAAATTCTTTCTACATCAAGTAAATCGTCTGCAGACTTTGGTATCATCCAAGTTTGAGTCATACGAACAATTTTTCTTAGTTCTGTAGATTCTAATACTTCATAAGAAGCATCAAAGTCTGTTGATAAAATTGCTTTATTATCTGCTGATTGACGGTAAATATACTCATTACCAATATCTCCAGTATTTTCATAGTAGAAGAAGTTTTCGTGTGTTTTTCCTGTTTCCTTATTTAAGACATCAACTTTTCCTTTTTCAGAGAAAATGATCTTAATTGCATGATTTTCTAATGCAATATCTTTATTATCTTCAGAAACATATGCACCTGAACCAACTCCAAGTCCGTATGTCTTCCATGCAAAACCTTTTATATTAGGAGTAAATCTAACCTTAATAATACGTGCCATGTATGGAACTCTAAATCCATCTTTTGGTAAATCATAGTCAAAGCGAACTTCACTATTAACGATTTCAAATGGAATGTTATTTCCTTCATCATCCAGTAATTGAAGGTCTGGGACAGCCTTTTTATCAAGTTTATCATAAATCATATGAGGTTGATCACTACCAAGTATTACTCGTTCCCATTCAATTTCTGTTTCATATACTGCTTCTTTATCAAATGATAATGTATTAAATACAGTAAATGTTTTTGCATCATCACTAAATTTTGATAAATCCATATTTGATGTTAAATGTCTTAGTGCTTCACTTTCAACAAACTTAGCAACTTCATTTGACTTCTCAAAACGTGTTTCCATTTCGCGGTGAACAACGTCTACTGAACAACCACAAATACTATCATGTGGGTGATTTTGTAGTAGTGTTTTCCATGCAAATGTAATCATATCATGTGGATATTTCTTAGTAACATCTTGTGCCATTAAAGCTAATGGTTCTGTGATCAATTCTAATTGGTTTTGTACCATTGTGTTTGCTTGTTTTAAATATACTCTACTTGATGCTGTATTTGTTAAAGTATACCAACCATCTGTTTCCTGACTTGTCAGTTCTCCTTTAACTTTACCAATGCGATCTTTATCTATATTGTCATTTAAGTCCTTCATATATTTTTCAAAGTTTGAGTGAATAAAATGATAGTCTGGATAAAGTTCATTTGCTAATTTTATAGCTTGAGTAATATCTTTTTGAACTGGTTGGTGGTCAACACCATTCATCATCAGTAATTGATTTGTAGATGCGAACTTTTCAACATCTGCAAGTTTGATATCCCAAAACTTAATTGCTTCGTCTTTTGTACTTGGTATTTCATTACCATTACTGTACCAGTTTGCAAACAGTATCGACATGATTTCTGTATCATCTGATCCTTCCCACCACATCTCACTAAATTGTGTTGCATAGTCTTCATCAACAACTACGTTATTAAAACCAGTTGTTTTAACACCACGACCAAATGCAACTGTATCAATTCCTGATTGTTTCATCATTTGTGGAGCTTGACCCATGTTTCCAAAAGTATCTGGGAAGTAACCTAATTTTACAGGTTGTCCCCATTTATAACTCTCTTCAAGACCAATTAATGTATTTCTTGTATTTGCTTCTGCACTGATTAAATAGTCATCTTGCAATATGTAGAAAGGTCCAATTTTAATCTTACCTTCTGTTATATATTTTTGAACCAGATCTCTGTTTTGAGGTCTAACTTCTAGATAGTCATCCAATAAGATAGTTTGTCCATCAAGATGGAAACTATCATAGTCTTTATCATTTTCAAATAGTTCAAATAGATCATCAAATAGTTCTACTAGACGCATTCTGTGTTGTTCAAATGCAAGATACCATTCTCTATCCCAGTGTGTATGTGAAATTATATGTACTGTTTTCTTCATTTTTATCTCCTTTAAATTTTAACCTTTATATCTAAGTAGTCTAAGAGTAGTTCACAGAACATCATATTTGCCCATGAGAACCATTCTCTTGTATATAAATGATGATTGTTCACATTGAAACTCTCATGCATCATTAATGTATCGCCATCTGTTCTTACCAGAATATCTAAGAGTTCTTTTTTGTTTTCTTTAGATGGATCTGTCAATCCTTGAATTGAAAGTGCAATTGGCCATATATAATCAACAGGTGTATGGGAACTTCCGCATCCCTTTGCAACTTCACCTTCATAGTAATAAGGATTGTCTTTACTTAAGATAAATTCTCGTGTATTTTGGTAGATTTCGTCATCAAAATCACAATAACCTAAGTAAGATGCTGCTAGTAAACTTGGAACGTTTGGATCATCTTTTAATGAATAGTTTCCTAATCCATCAACCTCATACGCATAGATTTTTTTACCTTTGTGTTCTACAATTCCAAACTCTTGTATTCCTTTATCAATCTCTTCTCTTAGTTTACGAGCTTCCTGATAAAGTTCATCATCCTTCAAGATATCTTTAGATACTTCTTCTAAATATTTTAATACAACAACTGCAAACATATTTGAAGGAACTAAGTAATGATACTTACATGCATCATCTGATGGATTGAATGCTGACCATGTCATACCTGTATAAGCGACTGGACTTCCGTATCCATCATGTGTCAGTGTGTCTTCAAGTCTCCATGTATCTCTTTCAAATTTATAACTGGAATTTTTATGGTCTTGTTCTATTGTCCATACTCTTAATATTTCTTTTACACCTTTTACATACTCTTCATTAAATACTGATGAATCATTAGTATTTTTATAATATAGATATGCAAGTTGCATTGGGTAAGCAAGTGAATCAATTTCATATTTTCTTTCCCATATTAAATCTGTTAAGTCCGTATTATCTTTTTGGTGTCCGGCCCCATTAAATGTTTCATTAAATGCATTTGCATAAGGATCATGTTGAATAAATTTAAATTGCTTATTAACCAACCCTTTTATCATGTCGGCCATATCCTTGTCTTTATTTGCTAAAACTAAATAAGGTCTTACTTGAGCGGTTGAGTCTCGAAGCCACATTGCTGGGATATCACCTGTAAGTACATAAGTGTCTCCATCTTCATAACGTTTAACCGTTGTTTCCAATGTATTAGTAAATACATTTTCAAATATATCTCCCCATTTATTATGATCTTTTGTTTTTTCTTTTATTTCCTCAATAAAGTCTAAAACTGGTTTTGAGACTTCATTCAATTTTTTCATATTAGTATCAAACATATTATCCTCCTATATTAAAACTTGTATACCAAGTTATATATCAACACATCAATTATATCCATTGAAAACAGATTTGTCTAGGTAAATAGTATTGTATTATAGTGTATTTATGATATCATTTACTCGGAGGTACGATATGTCTATACCATTATACCAAGTTATTATTGATGATATTCTCAATAAAATTGAAACTGGATTTTATAAATCTGGTACAATGTTACCCAGTGAAAATGATCTGTGTAAACATTATAAAGTTAGTAGAATTACGAGTAAAAGAGCTTTAAATGAACTTGAAAAACTTAAAGTAATCAAACGAGTTCAAGGTAAAGGAAGTTTCGTTACTCAAAAACATCCAAATGAACTTTCATCTTACGATATACTTTGTTTAATTCCCTATCCTGATACTCCATCTTTTGGAAACTATTCAAGTGGATTCTTATCAGTTTTTGATGAGTACGGTTTAAACCTACACATGAGAGATAGTTTGAATCTTACAAAGGAATTTGTTGATAGTATTAAAGATAAATACAAAGGTGTACTCTACTATCCGCAAACAAATGAAGAAGCATTAGAATTCACTTCAAACCTTCTATATCAAGGAGTTCCTTGTGTTCTATTAGATAAGGATTTTGTAGGAATTCCCTATTCAAGTATTACATCAGATAATATGGATGGAATGTATCTGGCAGCTAAAGAGTTGATTGAAAATGGTTCAAAAAACTTAAAATTTGTTACCAGTACGAAAATAGAATCACACTCTTCAGTCATGGAAAGATTTTTAGGATTTGTTGAAGCAAAGAAAGAATATAATCATCCTTTTTCATACCATGATGATATCCTAATTATTGATTCTGAAAGTCAATTAGAAGACTTAATTAAAGGTTTAATAGATGTAGGATGTGATGGCATTGTATGCGAAAACGACATACAAGCAATTCGCATAATAAATAAATTTAAATCTATGGATTTAGATATTATTCCAATTATTGGTTTCGATAATATTCAAGCATCCGAAATGAGTGTTCCAACACTTTCTACAGTTCAGCAAGATTTTCATAAAATTGGAGAAATTGCTGCACAAACTCTAATTGAAACAATTCTCGTACCCAATACCCCTATAAAAAAAGTTAAAGTAAAAACTCAATTAATCATTAGACAATCAAGTCAAGGAGATACAAAATGAATATATTAGATTTTATCGATACAAGACATGGATCAGACAATAGATTTCTTTATTCCAATGGAAATACACTTCCTTTCACTGGATCACCTTTCGGAATGAATTATTTCGTTGTACAAACGGACGTCTCACAAGGAAGTTTCTTTTTTAATCCTAATCACAAAAGTTTTAGCGGTTACCGTTTAACACACCAACCAAGCCCTTGGATGGGAGATTTCTCTCATTTTGCTCTGATGCCTGTAACAAATGTTGATCGTTACGATGAAGAGGTATTCTTCCAGAGTTCATACAGACCTGAAGATTCAACTTTCAACCCACACGTCATGAAACATTACCTACAACGCTACCAAATAGATTCCACTCTTTCTGCTAAAACTTATTCTGCAATGAGTGAGAATATTACAAGAAATGGTGAATCTGTAAATTATGTACTAAAAGCTGATAAGCTTGCTTTCCATAATACTACTGATAATACATTAAACTTCAGTGTTGCTAACTTTTCTGATTCACACGATAAAGACTTTACAATGTATGTTACGATGACATTCAATCACAAGATTGAAATCACTCAAAAAGATAACACAATCTTTATTAAAGGAAATAGTTCACACTCAATCCTTATATTGGCAACATCTTTTATATCTTATGAACAAGCAGAACTAAATCTCAAGCGAGAGCATGAAGATGACATGGAAGACTACACACATTCTATTAAAAAAGCATGGTCCTCTTACATGAACCGAATTGAAGTCAAGGATAAAGACTTTGATAAAGTAAAATTATTCTATCAAAATATGTATCGTGCATTTTTATTCCCAATGAAATTCTATGAAGTTAATGAAGACCTTGAAAAGATACATTATGATACATATTCAAAATCTGTAAAACACGGAGTCATGTATACAAACAATGGATTCTGGGATACTTCAAAAACTGTTTATCCACTTTACTCACTCATTGCAAAAGAAGAATATGCTGAAATATTAGAAGGATTTTTAAACTCATATCATAACAGTGGATATCTACCTAAATGGTTATCACCTGATGAAAGAGGTTTAATGCCTGGAACACTGATTGATGCTGTTATTGCTGATGCAGCTACAAAAAACATCGCACCACACCTTATGGAATCATATTTTGATGCAATGTTAGATACAGCAAACAAGGATGCAGAAGATCCTAAATTCGGAAGGCGTGCTGCTTCTTTATATAGAGAATTAGGATATGTTCCGAATGATTTCAGTGAAAACGTCAACCAGAGTTTGGATAATACTTATTCAGATTTCTGTATTGCAAAAGTTGCTAAATCCTTAGGTAAAGATAAGGACTATAATACATTTATGGACTATGCTAAAAACTATAAGAACTTATTTAATAAAGATGTAGAGTTTATGGTTGGTAAAGACAGAGATGGTAATTGGTCGAAAGATTTCTCTCCATTGAAATGGGGCGGTGATTATACTGAAGGGTCTGTTTGGCAAAATGGATTTGCGATATTCCATGATGTTGAAGGTTTCAAAAAACTCTTCAAAGATAAAAATGGTTTACACGATAAACTTGTAGAATCTGCAAACACTTTACCAAATTTCGATGTTAATACTTATGGATTCGAAATTCATGAAATGAGTGAAGTTGCTTCAATTGATTTTGGTCAAATCGGTATATCAAATCAACCAAGCTTCCATATCCCATATATGTTTAATTTTACAAACAATCCAGAAAATGGAGAACTTCTACTTAAAAATATCATGAGTGAGCTTTTCACTTTAGGATATGAAGGGTATCCAGGAGATGAAGACAATGGAAGTATGGCATCATGGTATATTTTCTCAAGTATGGGCTTCTATCCATTCTGTAGTGGTACAAAGCAATATACTCTTGGTATCTCTATGTATGATAGCATTAAGATCAATACAAGTTATGATGCGGTTATTTCAATTAATACTAAAAACAATCACAAACACTTTAACTTTGTTAAAGGTGTCAGTGTTAATGACCAAGTAATTAAAAGAAACTATCTAAATCATGATGAACTTATCAAAGGTGCAAATATTACATTTGAATTATCATTACTTCCTGAGGATAAATCAGGACACGAAAAACCTTACTCTATAACTAAATAATCATTAAAAAATAAGCCTGATACATATCAATTGTATTAGGCTTATTTTTATATACTGACTTGAATATATTTATTAAGGATACTTCTCTATAGATTTATACGCACATAGAATGATTTATATTTATCTTCATTTATAATAAAGGTATAAAGGGGATGTTAATTATGAAGAAATTATAATGGATATTACCTTTAATCTTACTTTTATCCTTATCCATGTATCTTTGGCATAAGGATACATACTCTAAACTCACATTATTAGGGTCATCTGATATTGTTTTAAAATATGGCGACAACTACGAAGATGCAGGCGCCCTTGTAAAATACATGAATAAAACAATTGAGGACTCACCTTTTTTAAAGACGGATCTTAATCTCGATAAGATTGGTTCTTACTCTATAACATATGAATATAAGTGGATCTACCATATGAAATCCGTTACTAGAAATATTGAAGTAATTGATGATTTAGCACCTTCCCTATCACTAAAAGGTGACTTAGAGACAAGTTTAAAAGTTGGAGATTCATACCAAGAACAAGGGTATAATGTAGAAGACAATTATGATGATACTGTTGAAGTCCTCATAAGTGGTACCCTTGATACTGAAACTGAAGGTACTTATGAACTGACTTATCTTGCCAAAGACAGCTCCAATAATCAAACAGAGTTAAAACGAATCGTCAAAGTATATAAACCTATTATCATCCCACCAATTGTACTTTCAAATTCAACTAATAAAGGAAACACAAACAGCACACCTGGGGTCATATACTTGAGTTTTGATGATGGGCCACATCCTACAGTTACTTCTGATATATTAGATACCCTTAAAGAAGAAGGTGTTAAAGCAACTTTCTTTGTTACAGGAAAAGGTCCTGATGCACTGATTGTACGCGCATATAATGAAGGCCACACAATTGCACTCCACACCTATTCTCATCTTTACAGTGATGTTTATGCTTCTGTAGACAACTATTATAGTGACCTTAACAAGGTAAGTGATAGAGTCACAAGACTTACACAAACTTCCTCAAGTATTATTAGATTCCAGGGGGAAGTTCTAATACAGTTAGTCGTAAATATAGTAATGGCATAATGACTTTTCTAGCAAATAATGTTCTAAATAAAGGTTATACATACTTTGACTGGAATGTAGATTCTCAAGATGCTATTGGAAATATTGGCTCTCAAAAAATATATCAAAATGTTACACAAAATCTCTCTAAAACAAAATCAAATCATGTCTTAATGCACGATACTAAGGCTCAAAGTGCATTAGCACTAAAAGATATAATACGATATGCAAAAGAACACGGTTACCATTTTGAAGTAATCACAAGGGATACAAAACCTTACAGACATACCCCTAACAATTAAAGGGTTTAAAACAATTAATATTACTTATTACTAATCTACAAGATTTAAAAAAACGATGTCTCCACAATAATAGTAGAAACATCGTTTTTTAATAATTAGTCTGTTTTTCTAAGTCCAATAACTTGTCCAACAGGAACTGTGAACATAAGACCTTCGTTTGCATTTTCAAGTCTTCCAGCAACTGATATTATTGCATCAATTGCATTTTGTAATTTTTCTTCATTTTCAACAATTGTGAAGAGTGTTTTATTGTAAGGATGTTCTCTATCAAAGAATGCTTTCAAGCTACCAAACATTGGTACATCTTGTTTTCCTGATACAATAGCGGATCCCATTCCTTGTGAATCAAGGATTGTTGCACCACTCACACCTGCCTTACTCATTGCCGCAAGTATATCTTCTAATAATTCAACTTTATTTAAAACTAATATTAATGCTTGCATATAAGCCCTCCTTCTAATTAATCAGTTCCAAGTTCTCCAGCTTTAGATATTGCTACCTTTGCAAGAATTGGTCCAGCGATTTCAAAGAATAAAACCGCAAATAAGATCAATGTTACAACACCACCTGCATGGTCTGGTAATTGATTTCTTACGATCATCGATAATCCTATGGATATACCACCTTGTGGTAGCAATGCCCATCCAAGGTATTTAACCATCTTAGGATCACTTTTTGTTACTTTAGCACCCAGTGTGGTTCCCCATACTTTACCAAAAGTTCTACTTAATACATATAAGGCTCCCAGTAGACCAATGTTTGCAAGAATACTTAAATCTAGACTTGCTCCTGCAAATGCAAAGAACAAGACATTGATTGGTGGTACTAAACTATTTAAATTATTAAATGTTCTGGCAGGTTGTCTACCCAAGTTAACATAGGTTGCACCCATTGCCATTGCTACAAGCAGTGAACTTACTGGAAGAACTTGTCCAATTGCTGGTGCAATCAGAATTGATAAGAACACAAATACTGTTAACTCTTCTTCAGATTTTATTCTATTTGTAATTCTTGTGATTGCAAGTCCGATCAGTGCACCAATACCAATTGATAATATGATTTCGATAAATGGCGCTGCTATTAATGCCAGTGTGCCACCTTCAACATTACCAATGCTAAATTGTGCTGCTGCCATTGCTAAACCAAACACCATAATCCCTAAAGCATCATCTAATGCTGCTATAGGAAGAATTGCATCGGTCATAACACCTTTTGCTCTATATTGTCTAATAACCATTAGCGTTCCTGCTGGTGCTGTTGCAGCAGACATGGATGCAATGATTATACTGAAAACAAAACTTTGCCCTGCTATAAAATACATAACACCAAATACAAGTGCAACAACTCCTAATACCTCAAAAACAGTAATAATAAAGATATCTTTACCGATTCTTTTTATGGTGCTAAGTAGAAATTCTCCACCTATATTAAATGCGATTGCAGATAAACTTATTTCGTTAATAAAATTTATAATAGGCACATCTTGTGCACCGATAACATTTAGAAATGAAGGTCCTAAAAATAGTCCTCCGATTAAATAACCCGTTACGTTGGGCAAATTGAATTTCCTAGCAACGCGGCCTCCAATTAGACCAAACATTAGTAGGAATCCTAACTTAAAATATATATTCAATATTCACACCTCCAGTTGCTTTAGTATAAGACTAATATCACTTATAGTCAAATCTTCAACATATAAAAACTCTTCTATATAAAGAGTTTTTACGACATTTTTAACTTTATTTTGCCAACATTTTAATTGATTTTCAAGACTAAATATTCACTATGCCTTCGATGTTTCACTTCTAACATAAATCATACTTGCAGCACGTTCACTAATATCTACCTTTGTACCATTTACACTTAAATGCAATGTTCCATCAAAGGCATCCTGTGATTCCACTAAAAATATGTCGTGAATTTTCACTTCTTTTTTAGATAGGTATTGCAGTAATAAGATATCATCTTCAATGATATGAATTGAACCTGTATCACCAACTTGCATAAAGTTCATACTCTTGATATCTTCTAAATTTTCTTCAATTCCATTTCCATAAATGACTTTACCATGTGGGCAGTATTGTGGTTTATCTAAATATTCATTGAGTTTATCCATTAACTTTAAGGAAGTTACATGTTCTAGTACATCTGATTCTTCGTGTACTTCATCCCATGAATAACCTAACTTCTCAATTAGAAACACCTCCCACAATCTATGTTTCTTTAGGAGTTCTTGTGTTGCTTCAATTCCTGACTCAGATAATTTATATCCGTAGTCCTTACTTTTAACTAATAGATCTGCCTTTATTAACTTATTCAACATATCAGAAACCGAAGGAGCTGAAACCTCCATTTTTTCTGAAATTAGTTTATTGGTAATCATATTCCTCTTTAAGTTTTCCACATAGATTACTTTTAGGTAGTCTTCCTGTGAGCGGGTCATTTTTTTCATTTCAAACCTCCAATAATAGCTTCAAGATTGTGTATAAGTAGTTTCTCATAAGTATCTACAGCTGATCCTTTACTTCCAATATCATCAGAGTATAAGTGTTCTTTATATATTGGAACACCTGACTCTTGTGATACTGTCTCCATCGGTCTTGGATCAACGTTAGATTCTAAGAATAGAATTTTAACATCTTTTTCTTTTATGAATGCTGTTAATTCTTTGATTTGTTTGGCAGTTCCTGTTTCTTCTGTATCTATTTGCCAAATGTATCCTTCTTCTAAACCATATTCCTTATTCATGTATTGGAATGCTCTTTCACTTGTTACCAATACTTTGGATTCAAGTGTATCAAACTCTTTTCTATAAGAAAGGTCTATGTCATTCAATGTTTTTATATAAGCTTGTGCATTCTCTTCATAGATATCTTTATTATCTACATCATTTTCTATTAGAATTTTCAAAACATTTTCTACCATTATTAATCCATTTTTTGGACTTAAGTATGCATGTGGATTAATCTCATCAACAACATTGTCATCTGAGAACAGTGATAAAGGAGTTATTCCTAGACTTAAATCATGGATCTTTTCAGTATCTTTATTTACAGAACGTGCGAGTTTCATAAACCAACCATGTTCTCCACCTTCAAGATTTAAACCATTGTAAAGTAAAATATCTGCATCACTTGCCTGTTTTATATCATTTGGAAGGGGCTCATATTCATGAGGGTCAGTACCTGATGGTACTAAGTTATGAATATCAACCAGTTCTTTTCCAATTTGGTGTACCATATCTTCAAGTATTGTATATGAAGTTACAATACTTAACTTATCATTTTTTGTATCTGGTTTACTACTAGAACATGCTGTTAAAATAAATAACACAGATAATAAACTTATAAACTTTTTCATTTTACGACTCCTTTTCGCATTAGTATTCCTTGTTGTGGAGAAAATAAATATGCTAATACAAAGAATCCAAATGATACCAACACTATAATTGCTCCTGAACTTAAATTATATTTAAAACTTAAGTAGAGTCCAATAATACTTGATACTCCACCAAAGATGGCAGAAAGCACCAACATTACCTTCATCTTTTCTGTTAATAGATATGCTGTAGCAGCGGGGGTTACAAGCATTGATACTACCAAAATAACACCTACTGTTTGAAGTGATGCTACTGTAACAAGTGTTAGTAGAACCATTAATAAACTGTTAAATAAGTTAACATTAATCCCATACACCTTTGCCATTTCTGGATCAAAACTTGTAATAAGAAATTCCTTATAAAATATAATAATTAGTATTAATACTACAATTCCTACACCAAAGGTTATATACATATCCGTATCTTTAATCGTCAATACATTTCCAAATAGTATTTGTGTTAGATCAACTGCTGTTTGTGCTTTGAGTAATAAGAGTATTCCTAAGGCAAAGAATGCCGAGAATATAACGCCTACAGAAACATCATTTTTTAGTTTTGTCTTGTACGATACTTGATTGATTAAATAAGTTACAAGTAAACCTGTTGCTACTGCTCCTATGAAATAGTTAATCCCAAATATATAAGACAGGGCAACTCCTGGTAAAATGGCATGACTTATCGCATCGCCCATTAGTGCCATTCCTTTTAAGATGATAAAACATCCAATGACACCTGCTATAATTCCAACTACAATTGCTGTAACCATAGCTTTTTGTAAAAAGCCATATGTTAATAAATCAGATATGAAGCTCATCTTGACCTCCTAATTCCGATACTTGACTTAAGTATGCTTTCTTTAAATTACTGTTGTTATATACTTGATCAACTTTTCCTTGTGCAATAATAGTTTTATTGATTAAAATTATATCGTCAAAGTATTCTTTTACTTTTGATAAATCGTGATGAACTATAAATATCAGCTTTCCTTTATTTCTTAGTTCTTTTAATATATTCATCAATAGTTTTTCAGTTCTTGTGTCAATACCAACAAAGGGTTCATCAAGAAATAATATACTTGGTTCTTGAATGAGTGCACGCGCCATAAATACACGTTGTTGTTGACCACCTGATAACTGTCCAATTTGTCGGTTTTTATACTCTAACATATCCACACTTTTTAAAACTTCTTTTGCTAATTCCCTATATGATTTATCAACACGTCTTCCAGTTCCTATTTTCGGATACAACCCCATCATGACTAAATCCAAGACACTTAAGGGAAAATCCCAATCAACATCACTTTTTTGTGGAATATATGCCACAGTTTTTTTGTTTAAATCATCATTTGTCCAAACTATCTCACATGAATCTTTTGGTATTAGATTTAGTATCGCTTTGATCATGGTAGATTTTCCTGCACCATTGGGACCAATAATTCCAACGATACTTCCAGAATCATATTCTATATTTATATTTTCTAAAACTTTTTTATCACTGTATGAAACAGTTAAGTCCTTAACACTTATCATAATACTCACCTCTTAATATTAGTCTATCATAAGATAGTTGTTAGTCAAGACTAAAACATTGTTTACACGAACATAATTTTATGTGTTTTTTAATATATATTGAGTCCAATGAAAAAGAGAGGTCACATGATCTCTCCTTCTATACTAATATTTAAATGTTTATGATTTTATATTTTCTCAATAAAGTTAAGAACTTGATTTAGTAATATACCAAAGATTGCTGCTAGTGACATTCCACTTAATGCTACTTGTGATGTTACTTGGATTGAAGCTCCACCTAAACCGACTACTAACATTGTAGCGACGATTACTAAGTTTTTAATATTTCCTAAATCTGTTTTATCTTGGATTAGAACTTTTACACCATTTGATGCGATTAATCCGTAAAGTATGATTGTCATACCTCCAATTACTGCCCATGGAATACTTGTGATGAATGCTTGTACCCATCCTAAGAATCCAAGACCAATTGCAATAACTGCTGCAAGTCCTATTACGTATACTGAACCAACACCTGTTACAGCTACAACACCTGTGTTTTCACCGTATGTTGTATTTGCTGGTCCACCCAGTGATGCTGAAACAAATGTTGCAACTCCATCGCCTAAGATTGTACGGTTAAGTCCTGGTGTCTCTAAGAAGTCTTCTCCTACAATTTCACCTAGAACTATATGATCTCCAATATGTTCTGCAATTGTTACAAGTGCAAGTGGTGCAAATGCTGCTACTGCACTGAAGTTAAATTCGTATGTTCCAATAAACTTAAAGTTTGGAATTTGGAAGAATGAATATCCTTCTAATACTGTTGATAAATCAACAACACCTAGAATTACTGATGTGAAGTATCCTACAAATATTGCAATTAAGAATGGCACTATTTTAAAGAATCCTTTTGCTTTCATTTGAACAAGTACTACTGTTGCAAATGTTACAAATGCAATGAGTGGAACTTTCCAAGCTGCACCTACAACACCAATGTATTTGCCTTGCTCTAGAAGCATTTCAATACCCATTAAACCTGTTTCAGTTACAGCTGTTGGAGCTAGTGATAAACCAATAATCATAATCATTGGTCCAACTACTACCGGTGGCAGTAAGCTTTTAATCCAAGCTGATCCTGTTACTGAGATAATTGCTGCTACGATAACGTAGATAATACCAACTACCATTAAACCTGTATATGCACTCTCTACACCACCTGTTGATGCGATTGCTGCAATAATACTGCCGATGTATGCAAAACTACTTCCTAGATATATAGGAACTTGACCTTTTGTACATGCTATATATATTAATGTACCGATTCCACTTGCTGTTAAGGACACCCCTACATCAAGACCTGTTAATACTGGAACCAAAACTGTTGCTCCAAACATTGCGAATACATGTTGTAAACTTAAGATAAACCATTCTAACTTTGTTTTTGGTTTCTCATTAATTCCAACTACTAAATTACTTTTACTCATATTCTATACCCTCCTACAGTAAGGTGCCTTATAAAAAAAGACGCAAGTGCGCCTTTAAGTATGGGGTATGCAAATATTATGTGCTTACCTTGTTATGCTCTCTGTCATAACTTAAAGGACCTTTACTATGGTCTATAATAACACATTAGAAATCTCTTGTATATAAGTATTTAATTATCTTTCATATTTGTATGTTTGTTTTTTATATTTCACTCCTTGAATCTTCTCCTATATTAATCTATATCGATCGTATATACATTATAGTTATATACCACTCTAGAGTGAATGCCATAAATATAAAAGAAGAAGGGATACGATTTGTCGTATCCCTTATATATTTAATTACTATATTTATTAGTTACTTGAATCATTTTTTTGAAGTAATACTGCGATTACTACGATGAATCCTTTAAATGCTTCTCTTAAGAAAGGAGGTACGCCTAATAGGTTTAAAAGGTTATTCATAACTGCAATTATTAATGTACCCATTACAGTACCAGCTATTGTTCCTTTACCACCTGACATACTGGTTCCACCAACTATAACTGCCGCTATAGCATCCATTTCATAGCCACTACCTGCATTAGCAAAGTCCATTGATCCAATACGTGCAACTTGAATAATTGATGCGATACCTACCAGTAAACCAATTAGAGCATAAACACCAACTCTTACTTTGTTAACATTAATACCTGATAGTTTTGCTGCTCTTTCATTTGAACCAATTGCATATACACGACGTCCAAAGGTTGTCTTAGTTGCAACATAATGAAGTAGGACTGCAAGAATTACCCAATAGAATATGGGTAGAAGATACTTACCAAATATCTTAAAGTTTGAAATATTTAGAAATCCTACTGGAACCATTGGTGATTGTGATTGCATGAAGTGTTGGGTAACACTTCTCAATACTTTCATTGTTCCAAGGGTTGCAATAAAGGGTGGAATCTTCCCTTTTGTAATAAGAAGACCTGTTCCTGTTCCCAGTAATGTAGATAGTAAGAGTGCTATAACAATTCCTATTACAAATACTGGTACTCCTGTTACACCCATATTTTTTAATAATCCATTAGGACCATTATCTATAATAACCATCAATACTGCACTGACTGCTACAAGGGTTGATCCAACCGCAAGTTCGATCCCGCCTGAAATAATAACAAAAGTCATCCCCAGTGCCACAATACCAATGTTGGCATTATTTCTAAGTATGTTAAACCAGTTGTTTAACCACACATCAAACCATTTTCCAAATGATGGATAGTCAAACCCTAATGCTAAGGTTTGGAATATTATCATAATAATCAATGCTACAAGGGTACTGAATAAGGGATTCGTACTCCATAGTGTTTTTAAATTTCCTATAGTATCTTTCTTCTTTGCTTCCATAGTTACCTCCTCTTACTTCGCCAATTCTTCATTTAACAAGCGACCACCTGTTGCAAGATACATGACATCATTCTCATTGAGTGTATCGCCGATACATTCGCCCATAACTTGTCCATGGTACATTACAAGTGTACGATCACAAATTCTAATAATTTCATTTACTTCGTTAGATAATACGATAATTGCTACACCTTCATTTGATAGTTGATGAATAATATCATATATTTCCTCTTTTGATCCAACATCAACACCTTGAGTTGGATTGTCTAATATAAGTAAATCTGGTTTGCTTAATAACCATTTTAACAATACGATTTTTTGTTGGTTTCCACCTGACAGACTTCCGATTAAATCTTTTGCCTGTCCCATTTTTACATTAAGTCTTTCTTTCTCTTTTTCAAATGCAGATATTTGTTTGTCTCTTTTGATAAACTTTAGATTACTTAAGAAATCTTTAATCGATACAATGGTACCATTCTCAAGTATATCCATATCTTTAATAATTGCATTTTCTTTTCTGTTGCGGGGTAGATATCCTATCTTATAATCCAGTGCTTTTTGGATACTACCAATCTTAACAAGTTTATCTCTTACATAGATATCTCCAGAATAATCGGGCATATCTCCGAAAAGAGTTAAGAACAACTCACTTCTTCCATCCCCCATTAAACCAGTTACACCTAAGATTTCACCTTCTTTAACACTGAAACTGACTTCATTAAAGTTTGCTTCATTGCTAAGGTTTTCAACTCTTAAAACTTCTTCGCCATAGTTTATATCTCTTGTTAGTATTTCATCACGTACATCATGTCCTACCATGTGTCGTGCAATCTGTCTTTCATCTGTTGTTGCTACACTACCTGTTGCAACCATTTTCCCATTTCTTAGAATTGTATAGCGATCACAAACAGCCATGACTTCTTCTAATTTATGAGAGATAAATATAATTCCTACACCTTGTTTCTTTAGGACTGTCATCATATCGAAGATACGTTTTATTTCAGCCCCTGTAAGTGATGTTGTAGGTTCATCCATAATAATATATTGTGCATCCATCATCATTGCTTTAGATATTTCTATAATTTGCTTGTATGATGCATCAAGTGCCCCAACTTTTAAAGTAGGATCTAAATCAACTTCTAGTTGTTGGAATATTTCTTTAGTTCTTTTTTCCATTGCCTTCATATCAGGTGTAAATTTATTCTTCATGATTTCATTTCCTAAGAACATGTTCTCATAGATTGGTAAATCATTAATTAGATTCAGTTCTTGGTGTATAAAAGCAATACCTGCATTGATAGACTCTGATGGTGAGTTAAATGATACATTGGATCCATCTAAATTTAATTCTCCACTATCAGCCGGCAAGACACCACCCAGTATATTCATTAAAGTTGACTTACCTGCGCCATTTTCACCCAAAAGCGCTAAAATCTCACCTTTGTGCAAAGTTAAATTTACATCATCCAATACTAAATTACTTCCGAATGACTTACTAATATTTTTCATTTCTATCATCGTTTCACCTCTTTATTTGAAAGGGCTAATGCGCTGCATCAGCCCTAAATATTTACTTACTACTTAGTATGGTGATTTTTCATCTAATAATTCTTCGTAGTTCTCTCTATCAATAATTTGAGTAGGAATTACGAGTACTTCATCAACTGTTTCACCTTTTAATAATTTTAATGCTGTTTTAACTGCATCTTTAACCATTGCAGGGCTATATAGTGCTGATGAAATCCAAATTTCTTCGTTTTCTGGCATCATCTTGAAGTATTCTTGACTACCGCCACCACCTGTAATTGCTTTAATATCTGTTCTACCAGCTTCAGAAATCGCTTGTAGTGCACCAATTGATGTTTCATCATCCATTGAGAATACTGCATCTATTTTTGGGTTTGCTGTTAGAATATCTGACATATCTTTAAGACCATCTTCACGTGTGAATTGTGTTGCATAAGTAATTAACTTCATTTCTGGAGCTAATTCTTTCATTGTTTCTTCAAATCCTTCTTTACGAAGTCTTGCAACTGATCCTGAAGTAGGAACATCTAATATAACAACTGTTCCTTCTTTACCTACTTTATCAACAATATATTCTGCACCTTTGACACCCATTTCTTTGTTGTCTCCAGTTACACGGTATACACCATCAACATCAATTTCAATATCAAAGTTTACAACTTTAATACCTTCATCTACAACTTCTTTAATTGGTACTTCCATACCTTCCCATTGTGGGAATGCAACAATTGCTTGTGCGCCCCATGTTTTAAGGTCATCAAGTTGTCCTGTCATTTCTGCAGCATCATTACTTGTATAGATTTTATACTCAATTTCTTCACCTAAATCTTTGGCTTGTGCTTCAGCATGATATGCAACCGCTGCAACCCAACCGTGTGTAACAGCAGGTGCTAAGATACCAATTTTGTATTTTTCATCTTTATCGCCACCATCATCGCCTGGTTTTGCACTACATCCTGCCAATCCAATCACTAATACTGCAACTAATAATCCTTTAAATATACGCTTCATAACTAATCCTCCTTTATTTTGTGTTATTCGCATATGTTTTCTTACATTATTATGTAAGTTTAAAACCTAATTAAGTTGTGATATTGTTTCTAATATTTCTAGTGTACTGATAACTTGTTTTTCAGTCACTATTGGTGAATCAATATCTTCAAGAATACATGCTACGAAATGTTTTAATTCATTTAAATACATTTCTGTAGGGGGTACGTTAATACCTGTTTCAATCTTATTTTCTTCTTCAATATCATAAATAATAGCTTCACCATCACTTGGATATAGGATCAATCCATTTTGATCATTTACTAAAAATGCTTTTTCAAAGTAGACAGTCCATTTTGCTGTAAAAGGAATGTTAGCATTAAACCATGCTGCCTCTCCTACTACATTGAGTCCATCGTAGTTATATAAGAAACGGTAATGTTCTGGGAAATCTAAGATCCCTTGTGTTTCTTGTATCTCTACTGAATCTGGTGCTCCAAATAAACTTACAATTAAATCTAAATCATGAATATGTAAATCATAAGGTATCAATCCTGCTTTGGATTTATCAAACATCCAAGATCCGCTTCCCCAATTGGGTTTTGCTGATAATCTATGGAATACTGCATCCAGTGGTTTTCCATATTTTCCTTCATTTATGATTTGTCTTAGTATCTCTGTTTGTTTCATAAACTGAACCACTTGAGCTACATATAAATGTTTTCCTTTATCCTTTGCTAAATCAAAGAGATATTTTGCATCTTCCGATTTCAGTGCTAAGGGTTTTTCACAGATAACATTCTTATTTAAATTTAATGCTTGCTCAACATGGTCTTTATGAAGAAATGTTGGGGTACATATATCTACAATATCTAGATCTACTTCTTTACCCATTGCTTCAATAGAGTCAAATATGGGTAAGTCCCATTGTTTTGCTTTTTCTTTATCTGCATCTGTTGTTCCAACACATGCTACGACTTTTACTTGTGGGATATGTTTGTAGTTCATATAATGAACAGTACCCATACCTCCCAAGCCGACAATTCCTACTTTTAACATTGCTTCACCTAACCTTTAGACCTAAGTTTTCTAAATAATCTCTCGATTTTATAAGGGCTGTATTTACTTCATCAAGATCTCTTGGACCTTTTTCAGTAAATTCAATCTCAATACTTAAGGGTGCATCGTTTTTATGAGTATCTAAAACATTTATCAATGCTTTAAAATCAACATAACCTTCACCCAGTGCTGGGAAGTTCCAAGCATCTTTTTCGCCTGCTTTATCTTTAATATGAACATAAGTAATGGCATCTATAGATTCTTTTAAATCCTCAACTGGATCTACATCACCATAGAATATTGCATTTGCTGTATCATAAGCTATCCTTACATTTTGATCATTTACTTCATCAATTATCTTTTGAAGAATAACACCTGTTCCATGATCTTTACCATGTACCTCAAGTACCAGTTGCATATCATATTTTCTAAGTAGTGTTGTAAATGATTTTAAATGTTTAACAATTAGGTCATTACCACTATTTGCCATATCTTCTAGATGTGCCTCACCAACTGATGTGACGATATATCTAGCACCAAAGAAGTTTGCAAGGTGAATATTTTTAACGAAGTCTTCTATTCTTGATTCATCCATTAAACTTGTGTGACCACTCATTGCGATAACTTCAAGATTTTTATCTTGGAGTTTGTCTTTTACTTTTTGTAATGTTTCAAAGCTATGATCGAAGAAAACATGTTCTGTCCAACCTTTAGTAGCTGTGAGTTCTATATATTTAAATCCTGCATTTGATATACCTTCAATTGCTTCATCAATACTATATCCATGATAGCAATTGGAGTTAACAACAATTTTTCTATTCATATTTTCCTCCTTAAAGATCAACCCATCTATTCTCTTTACTACTCAGTACACTTGCTTCAACAAGTTTCATAAGTTGATGGCCTTTTTCAAAGTCAACATATGAATCTGAATTATCGACTGTTCCATTTAATCTTAAGTAAAATTCACCCAGTGAATTTTTGAATGCATCAGCCCATCCAACAGCATGACCGTTAGGAAGGTTTATAAATCTACTTAAGTCTTTTTCTACATATTTTTGATCAGCATATAGGATTTCGTTTCCTGTATCTCTTTTACCAATCATTAATTTATCTGAAGTTTCTTGATTCCATGTTAGAGATTCTTTAGAACCACTAATCACAAGACTTATACCATTCTTGTATCCGCCTGTTACTTGAGATAGATTCATAGATACATACGTTCCATCACTTAGTTTTGCAATAATCATAGCCGCATCTTCATTCACAACTTCAACATTTTCAGCTTTACCTGTATATGTTTGAGCAAATGTTGTTCCTGTTTGCTCTCTTTTAATACGTGTTGGATAAACTGTAATCAGATTTGCATAGATTGATACAATATCTTTTCCAGTTATAAATTGAACCAAATCAAATAAGTGTGTTCCAATATCTGCAACGGTACGAGATGCTCCAACTAGTTTTGGATCAAAGTGCCAATCATAGTCTGTTTGATACATCAACCAGTCTTGGATATACTCACCCTTGACCATCAATACATCACCAATGCTCTTATTAGATATTCTTGCTTTCATCTCTCTTACCATTACATTTGAACGGTAGTTTAAGTTAACGGCATGAAAAACGTCTTTATCTTTAGCAATATCAACAAGAATCCTGGATTCTTCTGCCGTCAAGGATAAAGGCTTTTCACAAAAAACATTAACATTATTTTCCAACGCAAGTTTTGCCATTGGAAAATGTAATGCATTGGGTGTACAAATATGTACAACATCTAAATCTTCTAATTTAAATAGATCTTCATAGTTAGTCATATAGTTTTTAATACCATATGTATTAGCAAATGATTTTGCTGTATCAGGATTTGATTCAACAATTGCTATAATTTCTGTATTGGGTAAACGACGAATTGCTTCATAATGTTGGCGACCGATAAATCCTGTACCAACAATGGCAGCTTTGATAGTTTTATTGTTCATAATATACATCCTTTACTGTAAACTTTTCGTTTATTACATGCTCTTTACACACATGATAGGGTTTACATGTGCTAATGTCAATAAAAAATGCTCAAAAAGTTCAAAAACACGAAATTTCCCACAAACGCTTACATTTGTATGTAGATTTGCGTGTAACCGTTGTCATTCGTTACATTATTATGTATAATGACTTTAGTTCGGAGGGGTTATATGAAGAAAGAAAATCCAACAGTTGCAGATGTCGCTAAGAAAGCAGGCGTTTCAACAGCTACAGTATCACGTGTAATTAATGCTAAAGATAAGGTAAGTGATAAAACCAAAACAGCAGTACTTAACGCTATCAAAGAATTAGACTTTATCATAAAACAAGATACGGATCTTTATGATCAAGATTCAAAGACAATTCTTGTATTTGTAACAGAACTAAGAAATCCATTCTTTGTACCTGTTTTAGATGGAATACAAAACTCTAGCTATAAACATGGCTATGATTTATTGATATTACAGACAAAAGAGTTATATAAAGAATTTTCTGATTATGAATCTGTCTTAAAGTCTCAAAGATTTGCAGGAGTAATATTTTTATCCTCAATTACAAGCAATCAATTAAAAATCATTACTCAAAAATTAAACTATCGATTACCTATTGTATTATGCTCTGAATATATACACGATATGGATATCCCTTATGTTTGTATAGATGATGTGGCATCTATGAAGAAAGCTACTAAATATGCTTTATCAATCGGAAGCCGTAATATAGCATTTCTAAATGCATCTTTGAATCAAAGTTATGCAAGGCGAAGAGAAGCAGGTTTCAGAGATGCCATGGCTGAATATAAGATCGAAGTTAATGAAGATTATATTATTCATTTATCCTCAGTATCTTATAATCTGGCATACACAAACTCGATGCACTTACTAAAACAAAAAACACCCCCAGATACAATTATCTGTGTATCGGATGTATTTGCAGCCGCCGCTATCAACGCAGCTAAAAAACTTGGGTTGAGAGTTCCAGAAGATGTTGCAGTCATTGGATTTGATAACATTGATTTATCAACCATGATATCCCCTACTTTAACAACAATTGATCAACCTACCTACCTATTAGGATACCAATCTTGTGAACTCCTAATGGAAAAGATATACAAACCCAATACACCAAACAAGCAATTATATTTAGAAACAGAATTAATCATTCGAGAATCTACCCCAATGGTAGTTAAAAAGGAGACATTATGAAATTTGGAATCAACAGCGCAATACTAGGACACTACACACTTGAAGAAATGGTAGAATTTGTAAGTGGTATTGGTTATGAATCAATTGAAGTTGCTTGCTGGCCAAGTGGCAAAGCTGATCGACGTTATGCAGGTGTATCACATATCGACGTTAACAATTTGGATGACGCTAAGATAAGACACATACAAAAATTATTTTATGACAATGACCTAGAAATATCAGCACTGGCATATTATCCTAATGTATTGGATGATGACGCTGATACAAGGGATAACAACCTTAATCATTTATACAAAGTAATCGATGCAGCAAAACTCTTGGATGTTAATATGGTTACAACATTCATAGGTAAAAATCATAAGCTAACACTAAATGAAAACTTTGAACTATTTGAAAAAACATGGCCTGCCATTGTTAATTATGCACAAAATAAAGATGTTAAAATAGCAATAGAAAACTGTCCTATGTGGTTTTCAGATGATGAGTGGCCTTCAGGTAAAAACTTATTTACAACTCCTGCCAATTGGAGACGTGTATTTGAAATTATTCCTAATGATAACTTCGGAATTAACTACGACCCTTCTCACTTAGTTTGGTTACATATAGATTACATTAAACCTTTATATGAATTCAAAGACAGAATATTTCATGTACACTTTAAAGATACAAAAATTTATAAAGATAAATTGGATGATGTTGGCATTATGGCAAACCCATTAGAATACATGAGCCCAAAACTACCTGGATTGGGAGATGTTGATTGGGGAAAGTATATATCAGCATTAAATGATATCAACTTTAAAGGACATGCATGTGTTGAAGTAGAAGATAAATCATATGAGGATTCAAATGAAGATTTGGATAAATCCGTTATCTTAAGTTATAGATATCTTCGACAATTTTTAATTTAATCCTCACCATGAGTAGAAAAAGTGTGTATTTATTAATACACACTTTTTTAATGGACTAGAGATTTAGCCAACTTATTTTAAAAATTATATTAGATTATTAAGTATAAAGCTATTCAAGATACCATCTTCTTC
>JAAYGI010000034.1 GCA_012727815.1 Erysipelothrix sp. | reverse complement strand
ACTCAAATGGGATTTATGTGAGTGCAAGAAGTACTTGTCACTCAGAATCAAATAAACCATCAAGGGTATTAAAAGCAGCAGGACTGAGTGATAAAGAAGCACTGAGTAGTATACGTATTAGTTTATCAAGTGAGATAACTAAGGAAGATATAGAAAAAGTAATTAAAGTGATATTGGAGACAAAAGACTATGTACAACATTGAATTTATAGTATGCCGTTATGGCGAACTTTCGACTAAAGGAAAGAATAGAAATGAATTTACAAATAAACTTGTAAATAATATTAAATCACAACTAAGAAGCTTTGAAGCACTAACATATGAGAAACAATATGATAGACTATTTATCCATTTAAATGGGGAAGATGGTTATAGTGTTGCAGATGAATTAAAACATGTCTTTGGCTTGTCTTCGTTTTCATTGGCAATCAAAGTAGAAAAAGATATTGATGTTATTGCACAAGCAGCATTAGAAAATATCGTAGATGAACCTGGAAAAACGTTCAAAGTAATATCAAAAAGAAATGATAAAACATTCGAACACATATCAGATACAATTAATAGACACGTAGCAACTAAGATTTTACAAAACACGGATCTTAAAGTAGATGTAAGAAATCCAGATATTAATGTATGGGTTGAGATTAGACAAGAAGCAGCTTATATCATGATGAATAAGATAGAAGGTTCTAAAGGATATCCAGTAGGCATCCAAGGGAAAGTATTAATGATGCTATCAGGTGGGATTGACTCACCACTGGCTTCATATCTTCTTATGAAGCGTGGTGTGCATGTGGAAATGATTCACTTTGCATCCCCACCATATACATCCGATGAATCTTTAAAGAAAGTTGTAGAACTTGCAAAGATACTGACAAGATACCAAAACAACATAAGAATTCATGTTGTACCATTTACAGACATTCAATTAGAAATCTATAAAAAGGTACCTGAAAGTTATGCTATTACCATGATGCGAAGATTCTTCTTAAGAATTGGTAATGAATTATCAGACAGACGTAAGATTTTAGCAATTGGAAATGGTGAAAACCTAGGACAAGTAGCATCTCAAACATTACATAGTATGAATGCTATCAGTGATTTTGACAGTATTCCAATACTGAGTCCTTTACTAACGTACGATAAAATCGAAATTATCGATCTAGCAAAACGTATTGGAACATACGAAACATCAATACTACCATATGATGATTGCTGTACAATCTTTACACCAAAAAACCCAGTAACAAGACCTAAGTCAAAAAGAATCTCATATTATGAACAATTCTTTAACTTAGAAGAAATGGTAAATGATGTATTAGAAAAAGTAGAAACGATTGATGTTAAATATCATGATGAAGTTGAAGAAGCTTCATTCTTATAGGAGGGTATATTTATGGCTTTTGAATCACTAAGTAACAGACTACAAGATACATTTAGTAAAATGCGTGGTAAGTCTAACTTTACTGAAAAAAATATAGCAGATGCACTTGAAGAGATTAAACTGGCGCTTTTAGAAGCGGATGTTAACTTAGAGGTCATTAATGAACTCTTACAACACATCAAAGCTGAAACACTTGGAGACAAGGTAACACGTGGTGTTGACCCATCACAAATGTTTGTAAAAGTAGTTAATGATAAATTAATTGAAATATTAGGAAGTGAAACTCAAGAATTAGTTTTCAATAATAAACCTGGTATTTTAATGATGGTAGGTTTACAAGGTTCTGGTAAAACTACATCGATTGCAAAAATTGCAAATCATTTAAAAACTAAAGAAGATAAAAATGTATTGCTGGTAGCGGCCGATCTTGAAAGACCCGCTGCGATTGAGCAGTTACAAATATTAGGTGAACAAATTGGTGTTGATGTATTCTATAAAGAAAATTCAAAGCCAGTTTCAGTTGTTGAAGAAGCATTAAAAGTAGCACATGCATATGATGTTGTGTTAATAGATACAGCAGGTCGTTTACAAATTGATCAAAATCTTATGCAACAGGTTATTGATATTCAAACACTGGCAAAACCTGATGAAATATTACTATCAGTTGATGCAATGAGTGGACAGGATGTTATCAACGTTGCTAAAGGATTTAATGAATCTTTAAAACTAACGGGACTTGTAGCTACTAAATTTGATGGTGATGCACGTGGTGGGGCAGTACTTTCTGTACGCCATATGACGGGTGTTCCTGTTAAGTTTGTGGGTGTTGGAGAAGGTATCTCTGATTTAGATATGTTCCACCCAGATAGAATTGCGTCAAGAATCCTTGGGATGGGTGATGTTGTATCACTTGTTGAAAAAGCTCAAGAAACAATGGATATGGAAGCTGCTGAAAAATCAGCAGAACGTATGATGCGTGGTGAGTTTACATTAGAAGATATGCTCGTTCAATTAAAACAAGTATCAAAGATGGGACCTTTATCAGGACTTATGAAAATGATGCCTGGACAAATGGGACAAATGGCATCACAAATTAATGATACAGATGCATCATCACAACTTAAAAAGACAGAAGCAATCATTCAAAGTATGACAGTTGAAGAACGTCGTAAACCAGAAATCATCAGAGCTGGAAGAAGAAACAGAATTGCAAAAGGATCTGGTGTTTCAACAACTGATGTTAACCGTTTATTAAATCAATATAAAAAGATGGAAAAACAAATGCGTGCGATGTCTCGTATGTTTGGATAATTCATCTAATCTTATATAGATTCCTTGAATATACATTTATTTATTCAAAATAAAGTTGAGTTGTCTATTATATAGATAGCTCAACTTTTGTATGTCTACTATTAAAAAGATATGATAGAAATTGTTAGTTTATGATATGAAAATCATTTAATTGATGAAGTATTATCAATGTGAAAACAGATGAAGATTATAAGACTTAAGAAGAGTAACTTTTCAAATAAAATTAAAAGAACTATAATAATCATTTAAACACCCATTATTACGTTTAACCCTTGCATATAAGCAAGGTATATGATATTGTATACAAGCATTTAGCACTCCTGTTCCGCTATAATATTAAATATGAACTGGTTTTAGATATAAGAAAGGCGTGAAATTTATGATGGATTTAGTCCGTAAAGTTACTCAATCACAAATGAGAACAGACATCCCTGACTTCGGTCCAGGTTATACAGTAATTGTTAATGTTCGTATTCGTGAAGGCGAGAAAGAGCGTATCCAAGCATTCGAGGGTGTAGTAATCAGCCGCGAAGGTCGTGGAATTGCAGAAAAATATATAGTACGTAAAATGTCTTCAGGTATTGGAGTAGAAAGAACATTCCCTGTTCATTCACCAATCGTTGAAAGTGTTAAAGTTGTACGTCGTGGTAAAGTACGTCGTGCGAAGTTATTCTACTTACGTCAACGTTCAGGTAAATCAGCAAGATTAACCGAAGTTCGCTAATTGGAAGAGTCGTGTAATCGACTCTTTTTCTTTAAGAAAGAGGGCAATAATGAAAAAAAATGATAAGTTCATACTATTTTTAAAAGACATCATGGTCACGATTGTTATATATATTGTTGTGACTGTTATTTTTACGCAGTTTTTCATGCGTCCTTTTCGTGTAGAAGGTGGCTCCATGTTACCAAACCTTAGAGACAAGGAATTAGGAATTTCAAGCGTATTTTCTTTAAAAAAGAATGGAATAGAAAGATTTGATGTTGTTATTGTTTATCAACCAGCAGCACAAAGATATATTGTTAAACGTGTAATTGCATTACCAGGTGAAACAGTTCGTTATGAATATGACACATTATATATAAATGGTGAAGCAGTTGAAGAACCATTTTTAAATGAACAATTTAAAAATCAAAGCACAGATGGTGGTTTTGTTGATTTTACAACAGAATTTGGTCCCCTTGAAATGGGCGAAGATGAATACTTCTTACTAGGAGATAACCGTCCACGATCCAGTGATTCAAGATTATATGGTCCATTTAAGAGAGAAAATATTAAGAGTAAGAATGGATATGTTTTATATCCTTTCAATAGCATTCGAAAAATAGGGAAGAATTAGTATGTCACAAGTACAATGGTTTCCCGGACATATGGCAAAAGCTATCAGATTGATAGAAGATAATATTAAATCTGTAGACTTTGTTATTGAATGTCGCGATGCAAGAGCACCTTTTTCTACAAGAAATCCAGTTTTGGTAAGATATGTATCATCTAAAAAATCTTTGATTGTACTTACAAAAAAAGACTTGGCAGATGAAGACAAGACACTTGAGTGGAAAAAGAAACTTGAAAAAGAGGGGCATGAAGTTATTCTTGTAGATGTACTCCATGATCCAATTAAAAGATTAATATTAGAAAAAACAGAAATACTCATGAAAGAGCGTTATGATCGCGATAAAAGACGTGGCATTAGATCACGTCCCAGTCGTGCATTAATTGTAGGGGTACCCAATGTTGGAAAATCTACAATCATTAACCAGTTAGGCTCAAGACGCGCTGTACGTGTAGAAAACAGACCCGGAGTAACACAATCCTTAAAATTAGTTAAGGTGAGTGATACTTTAGAAATTGTCGATACACCCGGAGTACTATGGCCTAAATTTGAAAATGAAGAAATGGGTATTAAATGTGCACTTGTTGGTTCAATTAAAGAAACAGGATATCCTGTAGAGTTAATCAGTAACTATGCACTTGATACATTAAAAAACACACATACAGAAGGTATGAAAGCAGTATATAAAGTGGATAACTTTGATAACTTCTTTGCAGATATTGCACGTAGTAAAGGATTCTTAGAAGTGGGTGGATCTCTTGAAATAGAGAAAGCACGCTATACCTTCATTCACGATGTCCAAAATGGTCTATTGGGTCCGATAACATGGGACTAATAGAAGAATTTGAAAGTGTTTATTGGAAAGATAATCTTGATGTATTAGGACTTGATGAAGCGGGTCGCGGACCGATGGCAGGCCCCCTTGTTGTAGCAGGAGTTATATTTCCAAAAGGATATAACAATCCAAATATCAATGATTCTAAAAAACTAAGTGAAAAGAAAAGACAAGAACTTGTTGAAGTCATTCTTAAAGATGCACTTTATACGGATATTGAGATTGTATCTGTTGATACAATTGATACCTTAAATATATATGCAGCAACAAAACAAGCAATGATAGATATTGCAAAAAGAGCACCACAATCTATAGTACTAAGTGATGCATTGCCTTTTGAAATTGACGATAAAGAAGTTATCTCAGTTATAAAAGGGGACACACGTTCCTTAAGTATTGCAGCAGCAAGTATTTTAGCAAAAACTAAAAGAGATGAAATTATGATTGAACTGGATGCAATATATCCTGAATATGGTTTTAAAAATCATAAAGGATATGGCACCAAAAAACATAAGGAAGCAATCTTAAAATATGGAAGATTAGATATCCATAGAAAATCATTTAGATTTAAAGAAGAAGTTTAGATTTCACTAGATATTTAGGACTTCTTTTTTTCTTTGCTAATTTAATATAGGTGATAAAATGCGTAATTATATTAAGAACATCGCAATACATTGTAAAGGTGATTATGATAGTATCAATAAAATGTTTGAAAAGAGGATGCTTGTTCCTGAATATAAATCAAACTATCCTTATGTAGTAATAGGGGATGATCTATATCCAAAAAGACTTTATGACTTAGAGAAGCCACCATACGTTTTGTTTTATACAGGAAATATTGATTTATTAAAGTTAGAAAGTATCAGTCTTGTAGGGAGTCGTAAACCCAGCATTTATGCTTATGAGCAAACAGCAAGATATGTAGATAAGTTAAAGAAAGAATATGTAATTGTCTCAGGTCTTGCCAAAGGTATTGATACGGTTGCTCATACCACTGCACTTGATTTTTCTACAATTGCTGTGTTAGGGTGTGGTATAGATGTTGTCTATCCGCTTCAAAATAAAGCGTTATTTGAAAAAATGAGACAAAATCATTTAATTTTATCGGAATATCCGGAAACAGTTAAGCCGCAAAAGCACTTCTTTCCATTTAGAAATAGAATCATAGCTGCCTTAAGTGATTCAATCTATGTCATGAGTGCAACCTTAAGAAGTGGTACAATGACTACAGTAAATGCAGCGTTAAGTATTAATCGTCATGTCTTATGTTTGCCACATCGTGTTGATGATCCATCAGGAAAAGGATGTAATCGTCTGATTCTTGAAGGGGCAGATATCTTGACAAGTGTTCATGATATATAAGAATATAAAAATTGGAGTTGATAACATGAAGAATTTAGTAATCGTAGAGTCCCCTTCTAAATCCAAAACAATCGAAAAGTATTTGGGTAAGGATTTTGAAGTTGTCTCATCAAAAGGTCATATTAGAGATTTAGCAACACGTGGTAAAGATGGACTGGGTGTTGATTTTGAAGATGATTTTAAAGCAACGTATGTCATTAGTAAAGAAAAAAGAGATACAGTTAAAGAATTAAAAGCTAAAGTTAAAGGTGTAGATAAAGTTTACCTTGCAACTGACCCCGATAGAGAAGGGGAAGCCATATAATGGCACTTAGCAGATGAACTTGGTTTAGAGATAAATCAAGATAACCGTGTAATTTTTAATGAGATTACAAAAGAAGCAGTACTAAAGGCTTTTGAATCACCAAGACCTATAGATATGCAAATGGTTAAATCACAAGAAACACGCCGTATATTAGATAGAATAATTGGTTTTAGATTATCAAAGTTATTACAATCTAAAATTAGATCTAAAAGTGCAGGACGTGTACAATCTGTTGCTCTGAAACTTGTAGTTAACAGAGAAAAAGAAATTGAAGCCTTTATACCAGAAGAATACTGGAGTGTTAAAGCATTCTTTGATAACAATGGTGTAGAAATTGAAACATCAGCAGAACGTTACAAAGATAAAAAATTAGAAATGAAAAATGAAGCGGATGCTCAAAAAGTATTAGATGCAACAACAGGTGCATTTGATATTAAAAAGTTAGAAAAAAGAAAACGTAACAAACAATCTAAACTTCCTTTTATCACATCAACTTTACAACAAGAAGCATCAACAAGACTTGGATTCCAATCAAGAAGAACGATGTCTGTTGCACAAAAGTTATATGAGGGTGTAAATATTGGAACTGAGACAGAAGGTCTTATTACATATATGCGTACTGACTCAACAAGACTTGCTGACTCATTTGTAGAAAGTGCAAATGAATATATTGAGGAAACTCATGGTAAAAAATATGTTGGTAAATACCGCGCTGGTAAAAAGACTGACAATACACAAGATGCGCATGAGGCAATCAGACCTACAAGTATCACACGTACTCCAGAGAGTATGAAGGTGTATTTATCACCTGATGAGTATAAACTCTACAGATTTATTTATTATCGTGCACTCGCATCTTTAATGGCACCTGCTGTTTATGATGCAGTAAGTGTTGTATTTACACAAAATGATTATGACTTCAATGGATCAGGTCAAGTTTTAAAATTTGATGGTTACTTGAAAATATATTCATATGAAACAAGTACAGATAAAATTATTGGTGAAATCGATGAAAGTAAACAATATAATGCAAGTAAGATTGAACCAACACAACACTTTACACAACCGCCTCCACGTTATAGTGAAGCAAGATTGATTAAAGAGTTGGAAGAATTAGGTATTGGTAGACCCAGTACATATTCAATGATTTTAGATACAATTGTAGCAAGAGGTTATTCAACCTTTGGTGCACAATCTGAAACAAACAGTTCAAAGGTATTTAAACCTACAGAACAAGGTGTTTTAACAAATGATAATTTAGAAGATCACTTCGAATCAATTATTAATGTTCACTATACAGCAGAGATGGAAGAGAAGCTTGACCAGATTGCAGCTGGAGAGACAGATAATGTTAAAGCATTAAGAGAGTTTGTTGATGAGTTCTATCCATTGATGGAATCAGCGCAAGAGAACATGGTTAAACTGCCACCAGAAATGGTTGGAGAGGTTTGTCCTGATTGTGGTGGAGATCTTGTATATCGAAATGGACGTTATGGTAAGTTTATTGCTTGTAATAACTTCCCAGAATGTAGATACAACAGACCACTTGAAGAAAAAGAAAAACCAGAACCAACAGGTGAAATGTGTCCTGAGTGTGGTAGCGAACTTATTAAACGTAAGAGCCGTTATGGAACATACTTTACAGGATGTTCAGGATTCCCTAAATGTCGTTATATAAAATCTGAGAAAAAAGATGCTAAAAAAGATGATGAAACAGATCTTGATGCATCTAAAGCAGATAAAAAAGAAGCAGATAAAGATTCTAAAGATACAAAAAAAGTAAAGAAAGAATCTAAAACAACTAAAGCGACTAAAATAACTAAAGCTAAAAAAGAAACTAAAAAAGTAAAAGAAACTAAAAAAGAAACTGAAGAGTTAATAGAGGATGTTAAAGAAGATGCAAAAGATTAGAGTAATCGGTGGAGGTCTTGCTGGAAGTGAGGCTTCTTACCAACTTGCCAAAAGAGGTTATGAAGTTGAATTGTATGAGATGCGTCCAGTTGTAAAGACACCAGCACACGAAACAGGAAACTTAGCTGAACTTGTTTGTTCAAATTCATTCAGAAGTGACCAATTATCAAATGCTGCAGGTCTTTTAAAAGAAGAGATGCGTATCTTGGATTCAATTATTATGGAATCTGCTGATAAAGCGAGAATTCGAGCCGGTAGTGCGCTGGCGGTAGACCGTGTTGAACTCAGTAAACATGTTGAAGCAAAACTTGCACAGTTTGAAAACTTAACAATTATAAAAGATGAATTAAAAGAAATAGATCCTAGTATTCCAACAATCGTTGCAACAGGACCTTTAACTTCATCAAATTTATCCAAGTCTATTCAAGGTTTGGTAGATGATGAAGCATTATACTTTTATGATGCAGTTGCTCCTATTGTAGATAGTGAGACAATTAACTTTGATATTGCATACCGTAAGTCACGCTATGACAAGGGAGATGGAAAAGATTACATCAACTGTCCTATGACACGTGATGAATTTGATGCATTCCACAGAGCTGTTATTGAAGCTGAATTATCTCCAATGAGAGATTTTGAAGATTTAAAAATATTTGAAGGATGTATGCCAATTGAAGAAATGGCAAAACGTGGTCCTAAAACGATGACATTTGGTCCTTTAAAACCAGTAGGTTTAGAAAAAGATGATGGATCAAGACCTTATGCTGTTGTTCAATTAAGACAAGACAATGCTGCAGGTACATTATATAATCTTGTAGGATTTCAAACTCGTATCAAGTGGGGTGATCAAAGACGCATCTTACAGATGATTCCAGGGCTTGAGAATGTTGATATCGTAAGATATGGTGTTATGCATAGAAATACCTTTATCAACTCACCAAAGAGCTTAAACAAGCATTACCAAATGAATGAATATCCAAATGTATTCTTTGCAGGACAGATAACAGGAGTTGAAGGTTATATTGAATCTTCAGCAAGTGGATTGTATGCGGCACTTAATATGATAAAACATATTGAAGGTGAAACACTTCATGATTTATCGAATGAAACGATCATGGGTTCAATGGCACATTATGTATCCAATGCAAACCCTGATAACTTCCAACCGATGAATGCAAACTATGGTCTTGTAGCAAACCGAATTAAAGATAGAGATGAAATGGCTCAAAGAAGTTTAAATCATGTCAAAGAATTTGAATCAAACTTATCTAGATAGTTTTCTTAATCATATTAAGATACTTAACAGTGCATCAGATCATACAGATGATGGCTATAAAAGAGATATCCTTCAGTTTCTAGAATATCTAGAATCTGAAGATATCTTAAATATGGACTCCAATATGGGTTTTGCTTATTTGAATGCCTTATATGAGATGGACTTATCAAGTGCATCCATATCAAGGAAGGTATCAGCACTGAGATCCTTTATGAAGTTTATGCAAATGAACTATGGTGCAAGTGAAAATCCATTTCTTAATATAACAATCAGACAATCTAAAAAAAGATTGCCTGAGTTTCTAATGTATTCTGAACTGGAAACACTTATAGCATCCTGTGATGATACAGATCTAGGAAAAAGAAACAGACTTATTATTGAATTAATGTATGCATGTGGTCTAAGGGTAAGTGAACTTACCAATATTGAAATATTTGATATCGATATCAATAACCGTTCCTTAATTGTATTGGGGAAAGGGAATAAAGAAAGATATTTATTCTTCTATGAAAGTTTGAGTCCATTGATTAAAGAATATATTGAAGTCTATAGACCCATACTCATTAAAGATTATGAACACAATTATTTATTCGTAAGTAATACAGGAAGACCTTTATCAGTAAGAGGTGTACAACACATCTTAAAGACACAAGGAGAACAAGCGATGTTAAGAACACGCCTGCATCCTCATATGTTAAGACATACATTTGCTACCCATTTATTAGACAATGGCGCAAGTTTAAGGATTGTTCAGACCCTATTAGGTCATGAATCAATCAGTACGACACAAGTTTATACCCATGTAACAATGGAACGTTTAAAGAAAAGTTATGAATCAGCTATGGAGAAAATAGACGTCTAATAATATAGGATAAAACTCAATGAAAGTTACAGCAAAAACTAATTTTAAACTTTGTGACTTTATATTTGACTTTTATACGTATTTTCTCTATAATTGAATAGCAATTAAAGTAAGGTGATTATATGAAGTTGCATAGATATGATCTTGAAGATATGGAGAATCCCTACCTACAAATTTCACAAGAAATTGTTCTTGATGAGACTGTAGATACAAAACATGAACGTTACTTAGAAATTAAGGATATTTATGTTGAGGGTAGTGGGTTTTACGACTCAAAGACAAGTGAATTTATCGTTGGTTTGGATATCGAATGTGTCGTAATCGTTCCCTGCGCTATTTCATTAGTACCTGTTGAAATTGAGGTTAATGGTAAGTTATCAGAATCATTTGTGTTTTTCCCAGAAAGACTTCCTGAAGATGACAGAGAAGTGTTATGGGTTGAAAGTGATGAACTTGATATGTGGCCATTAATATGGAGTGAAATCTTATCAGAGATACCTTTAAGAGTAGTAGATCCAACGTTAGAAGCGTACCCAACTGGAAATGGATGGGCAGTGCTCACTGAGGAAGACTACCAAAAAGAAAAAGAACAAGAAATAGATCCTAGATTAGCTAAATTAATGGATTTCAAATTTAATAACGGAGGTGAATAACCATGGCAGTAGCAAAAAGACGAACATCTAAGCATAGAAAAGCAAAGAGAAGAACTCATGTTAAATTACCAAGGGTAACAATTGTAAAAGACTCGGTAACAGGTGAGTATAGAGTACCACACCGCGTTGAGCGTGACGCAAAATAAAACAATCTTGGTTATCCAAGATTTTTTTATATTTAATGGACATTAAATGGACATATTAAACATTAAAAGGAGAATTTATGACAGGTTATTTTATTTTAAATCATGCATCTTTAAAAAGATATAACACATTAAGATTGGATGTAGTAGCACATACACTTGTTATGCCACATACAGTTGAAGGTTTAGTATCAGCACTTAGAGACTTCAATGATAGAAAAATTGTTGTAATTGGTAATGGTTCAAACATATTCTTTTCAAAAGAATATTATGATGAGTCACACGTTTTCGTGTTAACCAACCTTATCAATGATATTGAATACAATGGCACAGAAATAATCTGTGAGGCGGGAACAAGAATGCACCGCTTGGCATGGTTTGCTTGTGAGCAATCTTTAGGAGAACTGGCTTTTACTGAAGATATTCCAGGAACATTGGGTGGCGGTTTATTTATGAATGCGGGCCAGTGGAAACAAACTATTGGACAGTATGTAAATTGGATCGAAGTATATAATATTGAAAAAGACGAAGTACAAAGATTAATTCCAGATGAAGATTTCTTTGCATACCGTTATTCCAAGTTAAATAATTTACCTGTTTACGTATTACGTTGCGGAATCAAGGCAGTTCCGGGAAATTATGAGGAAGTATTGGCTAAAATGCTAGACTACCGTCATGAGCGCTATGTGAAGCAACCGAGAAACTTTGCTAATGCAGGTTCTGTTTTTAAACGTCCTAAAGATAAAGAAGGAAATTCTTTATTTGTTTGGAAGTTATTTGATGAAGTAGAGTTAAGAGGATTTAGAATTGGTGATGCACTTGTATCTGAGAAGCACCCAGGATTTATTGTAAATGCTGGAAATGCTAAGGTTGATGACATTTCAGCTGTAATTGCTGAGTGTAAGAAACGTGTTAAAGATACATTTGATGTTGATTTAGAGCTAGAATGGCGCGTAATCTAAGGGGTTAGCTATGAAGAAGACCACATTAATGGTAATGATTGTAACAATCATTGCTAAAATATTTGGATTTGCAAGAGATAAAATGATGACTTACTTTTTTGGAGTCGGAGTAGTATCAGATGCCTTTATGCTAACATTTGGAGTACCTTCAATGGTGCTTACAGTAGTGGCAGCAGCATTTGTTACTGGATTTATCCCAATGTATACAAGAGTTAAAAATGAAGATCCTGATGAAGCGAATGCTTTTGCTAATAATATATTTAATATTATGGTCGCATTCTCTCTTGTTATGGGAGTGTTTATGTTCTTGTTTCCAGATGTTATCGTTAAGATATATGCAGCAGGGTTTGATAAAGCGACGCATGCTTTAGCATCTAGCTTTGTTAGAATCGTATCAGTCAGTGTTCTATTTGTTGCAATTATACAATTAGGAACAGGTTATCTTAATGTTAATCAAAGTTTTATACTACCCAATGTATTATCTATTCCAAGTAATTTAATTATTATAGGAGTTGCTTTTGTATCTTTTAGAGCCAATAATACAAGATTACTCCCTTATGGGGCAGTGGCAGGTTATGCAGTACAAGGTATCATCATGTATTTATATATGAAACGCTTTGGATTTAAATATAAGGTTGTATTTGATTTTAAAGATCCACATTTAATAAGAATGGTTACCATTGCAGCACCGCTATTAATATCTACACTTATCTTATCTTTACAAGATTTAGTGATGATGTCATCATCAACACTAATTCATGGTAAGGGTGGTTATTCATTAATCATGATGTCATCAAGATTAATGGGTTTTGCAACAGGACTCTTTGTAACGGGTGTATTATCAGTTGCTTATCCAACCATATCTCATGCTGCATCTAAAAATGATAAGGTTAAGGTTATTCATTCAATGAATGATGCTATCTTATTAATATCATTATTTATTATTCCGGCAAGTATTGGTTTTATAACGCTAAGTTATGAACTGGTCGCTTTTGTATATGGTGGTGGTAAGGTAACAGCGAAAGAATTAGTTGTCTTAAGTAATATCTTTAAAGGCGCTTCTCTGGGCTTGTTCTTTATCGCAATAAAGGATTTATTCACAAGAATGCATTATGCTTACCAGGATGCCTTAACGCCTCTTAGAGCGCAAGTTATCCATTCTGTTATCGCAGTTATACTCTTTGTTGCACTGGGTTCTACAATGGGCATCAGTGGTATTACACTTGCTGTATCTATTGCGACACTTATCAGTACAATTTACCTCTTTAAGAGTTTATTAGGTAAATTTAAAAGATTGGGAATGCAAACTATTATTAAAGATTTCTTAAAGATAGTTATATCGGGTATTGCGATGGGCTTGGCTATATTTATAGCAAGACCTATCTTAGTTACTAAGATGTCAGCAAACTTATCACTTGTTGTGATACTGATACTTGCAGTACTTGTATATGGTTCATTTATTCTCATATTAAGGGTACAAGTGTTCTATGATCTATTCTCAAGAAAGAAAACAGCTTAATTTAGGATTTATAAACCACTTAACATATGATGTTGAGTGGTTTTTTCATGTCTTGAAAAGAACTTGAAATATCTTAAGAACTAGATAACTATCTTGATTTATAATGTAGATAATTATAGATTAAAGTTAAAAGTATAACTTTGGTAATATTTATTGTGAAGATAAGCTTGTCGAATCTAACAAAAAACTATACATTGTTGTATAATGTATTCAATTGAGGTGGAGATATGAGTAGTATATTAAAAATAAAGGAAAGAATGCCATCCTATACAGAAGGGGAAAGGCGAATTGCAAAATACATAATTGATCATAAAGAAGATGTTATTGGTGAATCATCACAAGTGGTAGCTGAAAAAACAAAAACCTCGGCATCAAGTGTTGTTAGGTTTTCTAAACGTTTGGGGTATGTTGGATTTACAGATTTAAATTTGGCGATTGCTGCAGACAAAGAACTACCAGAAATCGATTTGTTAGAAACAATCATCGTATCAAATGATGACGTACATACGATGGTACAAAAAGCAAAGCATGCCAATCAAAATACGCTATCAAAAACATATAAGTTATTGGATGAACGTAAGTTAGAATCGAGTATAGAGGCATTAACACAAGCTGACAATATATTTATTGTTGGTTTAGGTGGTTCCTCGATTGTAGCGCAAGATTTATATCATAAGCTAACACGTATCAATAAGAAGTGTACTTACACCCAGGATTTCCACATGTTATTAACGAGTTTGACCTTTATTTCAAAAGAAGATGTAAGCATCGCTTTTTCATATAGTGGTGAAACATACGAGGCCAATCTTGCTCAAAAACAAGCCAAATCGAAAGGTGCTACCACAGTCTCCATTACATCCAACCCAAGGAGTAGCATTACAAAATATTCAGACTATGTTTTAGTTATTCCACAAGAAGAGAAAGAATTAAGGTTGGGGTCAATCGCGTCAAGGTTTGCACTACTCGCTATCAGTGACTTACTCTATTTTGGTTTAGCTAAAAATAATTTGGATAAAATATTAGATAATCTTGAATCAAGTAGAGAATTGCTAAAGAAACTTGGACGATAGTTGATATTTAAAAGATATAAAAACGAAAAGCACCGAAAGGTGTTTTTCACTTAGAAGATAGGATAGTTGCTTGAGTTCATTTACTTTATCAACTTCTTAAAGAAATAATATTTCATTATTAGATAATAATACTTGAAATCTTATTGCCTGTGTGATAGTATGTGAATGAAGAGAAAGTAGAGGAGCACGATGGACCAAATAAAAAAACTAACAACAGAGTTAAGAAATCCCAATACCACAGAAATTGACACATTGAGTACTCTAGAGATGGTTAAACTTATTAATAATGAAGATAAGCAAACAATTGAAGCAGTCTATAGTGTCAAAGAAGATATAGCAAATGCAATTGATATTGTATATGAAGCAATAAATTCAGGTGGAAGGCTCATTTACATGGGTGCAGGAACATCTGGGAGATTGGGTGTGTTAGACGCTTCAGAGTTGACCCCAACTTATGGTGTAGGTGAGGAATCTGTTATCGGAGTAATTGCCGGTGGAGATAGTGCATTAAGAAATGCCATTGAGGGTGCGGAAGACTTTGAATCTTATGCAGTTGAAGATTTAAAAAAACTAAAACTTACAAAAAATGATGTTGTCTGTGCGATTGCATCATCTGGTAGAACCCCATATTGTATTGGAGCATTGAAATATGCAAAAGAGCTAGGAGCACAAACCATAGCGATAGCAAATGTCAAAGATTCTATAATAGGCACTTATGCACAAACTGTTATTGAGGCTGTCAGTGGACCTGAGGTTGTAGCAGGATCTACCCGCATGAAGGCAGGGACGGTTCAAAAAATGATATTAAATATTATTTCAACAGCTACAATGATAAAATATGGCAAAGTATATGGAAATTTAATGATTGATGTAAATGCGTCCAATGAAAAATTAGTGCTAAGAGCACACTCGATTATTCAAGAGGCAACTGGATGTAGTGAAGCTAGAGCTATTGAACTATTAGAACAATCAGACAAAAGTGTTAAAGTAGCCATTGTGATGGAACTTATGGACTTAGACCAAGAAGATGCCCAAACATTACTAAAAGTCCATAAAGGAAGAATACGAGATGCCATCAGAGACTAAATACATTGTAGGTATGATGTCGGGAACTTCTTTGGATGGTACAGATTTAGCATTAGTTGAAATAAAAGGATCAGGAATTGATGTTCAGTACAAATTGATTGAATACGATTCCTATCCCTATAGTTCAGCAATACAAAATGAAATCCTAAAACAAAGCGTTAAAGAAACCTCAGACATAGAGGGGATCGCAACACTACATTACGAATTGGGCCAAGTATATAGTGATGCATTACAACGATTCATAAAAGAAAAATCAATTAAAGTGAAAATTGATGCTGTTGGGCTTCATGGTCAAACGATACATCACTTACCAAATCAAAAACCGAAGGCAACCTTTCAAATTGGTAGTCCATCATATATAGCGTTTCATCATAAAACTACTGTCGTTTCAAATTTTAGAGAGATGGATATTGTAGCAGGTGGTGAAGGAGCTCCGCTTGTTCCTTATACTGATTACATCATGTATAAAAATAAACAAGGGATGATGCTTGTTAATATTGGTGGTATTTCAAATGTCACAATTATTCCAAAAGATGGGATGATGGATGATATTTATGCATTTGATACAGGTCCAGGTAATATGATGATAAATGCAGCGATGCAAATTTATTACAAAAAAACATATGATAAAGATGGTGAGGTAGCTAGAAAAGGGAAAAGAATTGAGTCATTATATGAATCATTAATCAGTCATCCTTATATAAATTTAGTACCCCCTAAATCAACCGGACGAGAAATGTTTGGAGAAGAGATGGTGTCAAAAATCTGTGAAAAGTATAGAAATCAAAAAGAAGATGTAATCTATACACTTACTGAATATACTGCAGAGTCAATTTATCAATCTTATAAATTATTTATTAAAGACAAAACGAATATAGATCAAATAGTCGTATCAGGTGGTGGCGCCTATAATCCAATGTTGATGAAAGCGCTAAACCTAAGATTTAATCTAGATGTATTAACACAAGAGGATCTAGGTCACTCAAGTGATGCTAAAGAGGCAATTGCATTTGCACTGTTAGCAAACGATACATTAGCACATATACCCAATAACAGTACAAGTGCCACAGGAGCACATACACCAGTGGTATTGGGTCAGGTAACAAGAAATCCCAGAGGTGATTAAATGAAGAACGTACAATCAAACATAAGTATCCCAAGGATAGGCTATAAGTCGTCTTTCTTGATAGCACTGTCAACACTACTTGGAAGCGTTGTGATACCGTTGATGCTTAAAAAAGTTGGTATCACATGGACTTTTATTCACGTGTTAATTAGTGGATTATTTCCAGCATTTACAACTAGTTATTGTATCTATTTTATCGAATCAGATAAAGGGTACTCGAAAAAGTTTTGGCAGGTATTTATCGCCTTATTTGCAATCATTAGTTTTATATCTTATTTCTGGATGTATAACATATTGATGATTTAGTAAATAGAATTAAAGAAAGGATGGGAGGTAATGTAAGAAGAAGTTGAGTGAAAAAAATATATAAATAAAGTTTATTTTATGAAATAGGAGGACAATATGAATTTTTTCGTAAAATTTTTAGATGAGAAGCTTTCTCAACCAATGGCTCGTTTATCTACACAAAGACACTTACAAGCTGTTCGCGATGGTATTATAGCAACATTGCCATTAATCGTAGTAGGATCATTTTTCCTAATTATCGCAGCGCCACCGCTACCTGAGAGTTGGAAAATAACAATGACTCTTAAAGCTAATGCAGGCACAATATTATTACCATATCGCGTAACTGTTACAATTATGTCAGTATATGCAGCATTTGGTATTGGTTATAGCCTTGCTGAATCATACAAACTTGACGGATTATCAGGTGGAATCTTAGCAACAATCGCATTTTTATCAACAATTATACCTATCAATGTTCCAGCTGATGTTGCAGCAGCGGCTAATATTCCTAATTTTGCAGGAGGATGGCATTTACCAGCTAACAACTTGGGTGGAGCAGGGATGTTTGTGGCTATCGTTACATCATTACTTGCTGTTGAAATCTTTAGGCTAGCAGATAAATCGGGATTGAAAATTTCAATGCCTGATGCAGTGCCACCTAGTGTTGCACGTTCATTCGAAGCGTTAGTACCTACAGCACTTGTTATGTTATTGTTTGGTGGATTAACATACTTCATCGGATTTAGATGGCATGAAGTTATGATGAACTTAGTTAGACCTTTAGTTAATGCATCGGATTCATTGGTGTCAGTGTTAATCCTAGTATTACTTATTACATTATTCTGGTCATTTGGAATCCATGGTGTATCTATAGTTGGTACCTTAGCACGTCCTATTTGGCTTGTATTATTTGAAGCAAATACGGATGCAGCAGCTGCAGGGATTGCAGGATCTGCATTACCAGCTATAGCCGCTGAGCCTTTCTTCCAATGGTTTATATGGATTGGTGGATCAGGTGCTACATTAGGTTTAGCAATTGCGATGGCGTTTTTCTCAAAATCAGCATATTCAAAAGCGCTTGGGAAAACGGGATTCGCACCTGCTTTATTCAATATTAACGAACCGATTATATTTGGGGCACCAATTGTATTGAATCCAATATTGATTGTTCCATTTATAACAGCACCAATGGTAATGGCTGTTGTTGCATGGTTTGCAACTTCCTTAGGTTTTGTGAACAGAGTATCTGTTACACCACCTTGGACACTACCTGGACCAATTGGAGCATTCCTTGCAACCAATGACTGGCGCGCAGGAGTATTAAGTGTTATCTTGATCTTAATCTCGTTTGCAATTTATTATCCATTCTTTAGAATATATGATAATAACTTACTAAAAGAAGAACAAGAAAATTAAAATCACAGTATAGAAATAGAGGGTTTACTATATGTAGACCCTCATTTATTATTAAGGAGACAAATCATGAGTAGAAAATTAGGAATATCAATATATCCAGATAAATCAAGTTTAGAAGAAATGAAAACATATATCGAAGCAGCAAGTAAATACGGATTCAGCCGTATATTTTCATGTCTTTTATCTGTAGATAAACCCAAAGAAGCAATAAAAGAGGAATTCTTAGATGTGAACACATTCGCAAAAGAACTTGGGTATGAAGTGATTGTAGATGTAAGTCCAAGAGTGTTTGGAGCATTGGATATTTCATATCAAGACCTCAGTTTCTTTAAAGAAATCAAGGCAGATGGTATTAGGTTGGATTTAGGTTATACAGGAAGTGAAGAGAGTCTCATGACATTTAATCCTGAAGATTTACTTATTGAAATAAACATGAGTAATGATACCCATTATATTGATACAGTTATGGACTTTAAGCCCAATCGATTCAATTTAATTGGTTGTCATAACTTTTATCCGCATAATTATGCAGGGTTAACATTGGAACATTTCTTAAAAACATCACAAAACTTTAGAAATCATGGTTTAAGAACAGCGGCATTTATCAGTAGTCAAGTAAAAGATGCTTTTGGACCATGGCCTACAACTGAGGGGTTACCTACCATCGAGATGCATAGAAACATGCCACTTGATGTACAACTTAAACACATGGTTTCGATGGACGTTGTAGATGATATTATTATTTCAAATTGCTACCCAAGTACTAAAGAGTTAGAAGCTGTTTCAAAAGTGCATTTAGACCTATTAAATTTTAAGGTGAAGCTTGTTGATAATATACCTGATGTAGAAAAAACTATCGTTACAGATTTTCTACACTTCAACAGAGGGGATACAAATGGATACATGATATGTTCAACCCAAAGTAGAGTCAAATATAAAGGGCATAACTTTGAAGTGTTTAACGCTCCTAAGTATCTTAAAAAAGGCGACCTGGTTATTGAAAGTAGCTTGTATGGACATTATGCAGGTGAGATTCAAATTGTTAAACAAGATATGTTGAATTCAGGAAGAACAAATGTAGTTGGACACATCGTATCAGATGAACATTTCTTAATTGATTCACTAAAGCCATGGCAAAAATTTAGGTTTACCTTATGATTTTAGGGATTGATGCGGGAGGAACTCATACAAGATTTATACTTTTTGATGATAAGGGTGAGATACTTAATAAACAAACACTTGATACCATGCATTTTATGAAGGTTGGATATGAAGGTATTCGACAAAGACTTCTTGAGTATAAGGAGATGATGGATTCACAAGGATATGAAACGGATTCTTTTAAAGTTGCGATTGGTATTGCTGGATATGGACAAGATTCAATAATAAGAGAAAATATTGAATTGAAGGTACACTCTGTTTTCAAAGAAGCGAAAATATACAATGATGCAGAATTTGCTTTAATTTCTGCACTTGAAAATAAAGATGGTGTCTTTGTAATATCTGGAACGGGATCAATTGCCCTATCAAGAATTAATGATGAAATTTCTAGGGCAGGAGGATTTGGATATTTACTGGATGATGCAGGCAGTGCATTTTGGATTGGGAAAAAGATACTTGAAGTATTTGTAAGACAAACAGATGGTCGTGAACAAATGACAGAGTTACATGGTTTTATACTTGGAAAACTTAAGATGACAAATCCTTATGAGATCATTCAAAAGGTACATCTTGAGAATGAAAATTACCGAAATTTTGTTGCAAGTCTTGCATATATTACTAAAGATCTAGATGATACACTGCTTTTTAGTATCTATAGTAAGGCAGGCGAAGAACTTGCACAACTTGCCAATGTATTTAATCTGGATGTAGATACTAAAATTAGTGTTGGGGGTTCAGTCTTGCTAAAGAATAAAAAAGTGTCACAAAGTTTTAAAAAACATCTGAATAAAAATTTTGAATTTGTTGAGGCAATTCATCCTGTTGAATATGCAGCGTATTTAATATATCGGTAATTTATATTTAATTGGCATAGACCTTTAAACATAAATTTATAGTATAATTTGTGATAAATTGGAAATATTAACCACTTAACATATGATGTTGAGTGGTTTTTTCATGTAATTAAACAAAATTAGGGACCAGGTCCACATAAAATGATGACAAATATTAAAAAAATATTAAGAACATTGTAAAATATGTTCTTTTTTCGTGTTTTTATCAAAAAATAGTACTTTAGTGTCGTCTTTATGATATAATTGTGGTACAAAGTGGTACATGGTGGTAGAAAGTGGTGAATTACAATGTTCATGGGAGAATATCAACACAATTTAGACGCAAAAGGTCGCATAATTATTCCTGCGAAATTTCGCGATGAATTGGGCGAAACAATGATAGTCACCCGCTGGTTGGACGGATGTCTTGCAATATATACAGAAGACCAATGGCAAGAACTTTATAAAAAGCTACAAACCCTACCAAGTACTAAAAGAGAAGCACGAAGATTTACACACATGATTATGGCAAAAGCTGCAGAATGTAGACTGGATTCACAAGGAAGAATAAGACTTCCAAATCCACTGATCGTTGAAGCATCTTTAGAAAAAGAATGTGTTGTAATCGGAGTAAGTGATCATGTTGAAATATGGGATAAAGATAAGTGGAACGCTTACTACGATGTAGCAAGTGAGAGTTTCGAAGATATCGCCGAGTCCCTGACGGAGTTTTTCTAATATGCATATATCAGTAATGTTAAATGAAACAATTAAATCTTTAAATATAAAAGAAGAAGGTATCTATGTAGACGCTACATTAGGTAGAGCAGGACATGCTCTTGAAATATACAAACAACTTACAAAGGGTACCCTAATCGCTTTTGATAAAGATACAGATGCAATTGAAGCATCAAAGAAGATACTAGGAGACAAAGCTAAAATTATTCATGATAGCTTTGCTAATATTGAAAATACACTTGATAGCTTGAATATTGATAAGGTTGATGGATTCTTATTTGACTTAGGAGTATCATCACCACAATTTGATAATGAAGCAAGAGGCTTCAGTTATCGCTTTGATTCAAAGCTAGATATGAGGATGGATCAAACACAAAGTCTATCAGCATACGAAGTTGTCAATGAATATTCTGAAGAAAGATTGATAGAAATACTCAAGGTTTATTCAGATGAAAGATATGCTAAAGGAATTGTAAGAAATATTATCGCTGCAAGACCTGTTACAACAACATTTGAACTTGTTGAGTGTATACGAAAAGCATATCCATATAAAGACTTAAAAAAAGGACACCCAGGTAAAAAGACATTCCAAGCGATTCGCATGGAAGTAAACAATGAGTTGGGTGACATAGAAAAAGCACTGGCAGCCGCAATTAAAAGAGTTAAGGTTGGTGGAAGGGTTGTTGTAATAACATTCCACAGCGTTGAAGACAGATTGGTTAAAAATATATTTAACAAAGTCGCAACACCTCCAAAAGTAAATCCAAGAATTCCAATTCCTGTAGAATCAGATATTAGCTTTAAATGGATTCATAAAAATAAAAAACCAAATAAAAAAGAAATTGAAGAAAACAACAGAGCACATAGTGCGATACTTCGTGTTATTGAAAGGATGAATGAAAATGGCTAAACTAATAAGAACACGTAAAAAAAGAAAATTAAATGTATTTGGATTCGCAACGATGATACTAACAATGTGTATAACACTAAGTTTTGTCACCAGTATATTTGTTCGTGCCAATACAGCACGTCTATCTCGTGAGGTAGAAAAAGGTAAAATTGTTGTTGAAAGATTAAATAGAGACAAAGAAGTTTTAGTACAAGAGGTTAATGCTATGGGAGATTATGCTAATATAGTAGAGAAGGCAGAATCTTTCGGATTACAGCACTTCATAGATAACAGCTTTTTTGTTAATAAGGGTGATTAAGTTTGAAAAGAAATCAAAACATTAGAATACTTATGACATTTGCATTGATTGTTACTATCTTTAGTATATTAATAATCAATGTTTTTGTTGTATCAGTAGGAGGCTACCATTTTAACTCAGGTACCAATATAAAAGAGGTTGTAAAAGACATCCACACGGTTTATGAGCCGATTATTGCAAAACGAGGTAAGATACTGGATTATCAAGACAGTGTTCTTGTAGAGGATAATAAAGCCTTTACAGTTCATGCTTATATTGCAGATGATCGATTTGATGGTGATAAACCAGCTTATGTAGTCGATAAAGAGACTGCAGCAACACAAATTGCTTCTGTTCTAAATATATCTTCTGATTTTGTACTGGAACGTGTAAATTCAGATGCGAAACAAGTAGAGTTTGGTGTTGATGGTAAACGTATTACAACTGCACAAAAAGATGCATTGGATGCATTTAATATACCTGGACTTGGTTTTACTGAAGTCTTGGTAAGAGCACAATATTCAAGTTCCTTAGGATCAACACTGATTGGTCTGACACGATTTGATGAAACCGAAGAAAAACAAGTTGGAATCATGGGTGTTGAAAGCTATTATAATGATGTTCTAAATGGAAAAAATGGTGTTTCTGTTTATAGACAAGATGTTGAACAATTAAGATATGATACAATCGATTCTTTAACAGTTGAAGCAGAAGATGGTAAAGATATTAAATTATCTATTGATAAGATAGTCCAAAGTTCTCTTGATAAAGCATTAAATAATATAATGCAGGCAGAAAATGTAAAAGCACAAGAGGCATGGGGTGCCCTTGTTGATGTTAAGACTGGAAGAATCTTAGCACTGGCAGATGCACCATCATTCAATGCAAATGATCCAGACACTGTCTATATGAACAGAGCAACTGAATACCAATATGAGCCTGGTTCTACCATGAAGACTTTAACGTATGCAATGGCGCTTAATGATGGTGTAATTACACCGGATCAAATATTTAATGGTAATGCCTTCTATTTGGAAACAGATCCAAACACAGGTAAGGGAAAACGTGTCAGTGCACCAAGTGGTGGAATTGAGACAATTAACAACCCATTTAAATCAAATTATGGTAATATTACCATGAAAGAAGGTTATCAAAGATCTTCAAATGTAATGATTGCAGAAGTATTGACAAACTATTTAGATACAGAACGTTTTAGACAATATATGCTTGATTTAGGGTTTTTTACACCTGTTAAGGTCGGAAAATTACCAGAAGCTGAAGGTTATGAGTTATGGGATTACTTCCATGAGAAAGTAACCAATGGTTTTGGACAAGGATCTACTGTAACAATGATGCAACTCTTACAAGCACATACTGCTGTATTTGGTGATGGAACAGTTGTTAAACCTTACATTGTTGAATCAATAATCAACCCCAATACAGGAGAGGTTGAATATCAAGCAGAAGTTACCAAAGGTAAGAAAGTCTTTACTGAAGAGGCTGTACAACTTACACGTGATGCAATGCATGAAAACGTTGACCAACGTCGATACGGTATGCAACGCTTTAAGATGGATGACATCAGTGTCATGGCTAAAAGTGGTACATCACAAATTGTTATTGATGGTAAATATTCAAACAAAGACTTCATATTCTCTGCAATGCTTGGATTTCCATATGAAAATCCACAATATGCATTCTATTTCGCATATAAAACATATGATGGTCACAGCAATACATTTGTAGCAAATGAAATGAAAAATGTTATTAAAACAGTGGTCACAAACTATCCAATTAATTTAACAGACGATGATGAAGAAGTCGTAACACCCGTTCACAAAATAGTAATGCCAAACTTTGTAAATCAGGATATCAATACTGTAAGAGGAAAGCTAAGTGAACTTGGTTATACACCTGTTATAATTGGTGATGGTGATGTAGTTATTGAACAATATCCAAAAAGAAAAACGGATGTACTTAACAATGAAAAAATATTTTTAAACACAAACTCAACCGATAAAAAAATACCGGATATGAGTGGTTGGTCATTAAAAGAGGTTATGGACCTCTCTAACTTTATGAAACTTGAAATATCAATAGAAGGACATGGCTTTGTTAAATCACAATCCCTAGCTCCAAATAGCCCAATAGGCGATGGTACAGGTATCAGTGTAATTTTAGAATAATTTGGTATAATGTACACTTAAGGAGAATATTATGACAACAGGACTGATAGCTTTAGCGATAACATTTGTATTAGGATTCTTTATATATCCTATCTTTATAGAACAATTAAAAAAATCTACAGCACAACAACAGGTAAGTGAATATGCTCTAGATGAATTCAAAGATAAGCAAAAAACTGTCACATTTGGTGGCCTAGTATTTGTTGTTTTACCTGTTGTTGTTACATTCTTTGTATCACTTAAGTCAATGAATATTAATTTGTTATTAATTATGGGAATGTATTTAGCATATGGTTTATTGGGTCTTATTGATGATTATAAGATTATTAAAGAAGGTAAAAATGATGGCCTTTCAGCAAAAACAAAGCTTTTAACACAGTTTTTACTGGGAGTTGTCTTTTACTTCGTATTTACACTTAATGGTGGATCTACGGCCCTTAATATCCCGATAGTAAACTATCAGATAGAACTGGGTATTTTATATCTTCCATTTGTAGTATTTATGCTAGCAGCTTATTCAAATGCTGTGAACTTAACAGATGGTATGGATGGTCTTGCAACAGGAACAAGTATCATTGCATTTATTCCATTAATTATATTTGCTTTTAAAGAAGTAGATCCAAGTCTCTTTATATTCTTATTGAGTGTAGTTGGAGCACTACTTGCTTTCCTAGTTTATAACTACAATCCAGCCAAGATATTCATGGGTGATGTTGGAAGTTTAGCACTGGGTTCACTTTTTGCACTTGCAACAATATATTTAAAATTAGAGATACTTTCAATTGTTATTGGTGGTGTATTTGTTTATGAAACACTTTGTGTTGTTATTCAACAAGTCGCTGTTAGAGTCTTTAAAAAACGTGTGTTCAGATATACACCCATTCACTATAGTTTCACCCTATCAGGTTGGAAGGAAATAACTGTAGTTCATTTCTTTTGGGGATTGGGTCTAGTATTTGCTATCTTAGCATTTTGGATAGGAACATTTTAATGAAGGCACTTGTTATTGGTGGTGCATTATCAGGGACAGCAGCTGCATACCTTCTTAATAAGAATGGCTTTGATGTTACAGTTGTTAGTAATAGTGATTTTGATTCACGTCTTGATTTAGAAGCAAAGGGGATTCATGTTGTATTATCAGATGCTGATACATCAGATTATGATGATGCAGTTGTGGTTGTAAAAAATCCAGGTATTCCCAATTCGCACCCACTTGTTAAAAGATTTGAAAATATTATTAATGAAATTGAACTTGCAGTACGTGCAAATCCACTGGGACGTTATTATGCAATATCAGGAACCAATGGTAAAACAACCAGCACCCACATGTTGCATGAGATGTTACTTAAAAAAGATAAGTATGCACTGCTTGCAGGGAATGTAGGAATTCCACTCAGTCAAAAGATTTATGAAGATGGTAATTTAGAGCGCGATATCGCTCTTGAAATATCAGCATTTCAAATGGAGGGGACACCTCAATTTGAACCCAAGATTTACGCATTACTAAATTTAACACCTGATCACTTAGATCGCTACGATTCTGAAAAAGAATACTATCAAGCAAAACTTGATATTATTCCAAGATCAAAGATTTTCATAAGAAATATAGATGATGAAAATATTTCTAAGTTAACTAAAAATATTGAACATAAAAGTATTATCAATATATCTTTAAATACTAAAGCAGATGCTTATATTGAAGATGATATTGCTTATTATAAAGGTCTAGCACTCTTTGATACAAGAAAGCTAAAGGTTGTAGGTAAACATAATGTCTACAATGCTCTTTTTGCAGCTGTTATGGCTTATTTAGCACACGTTAAGGTATCAGACATACAAGATGTATTGTATAGCTTCACAGGCATAGCACACCGTTTAGAATTTGTTAAAGAAGTTAAGGGTGTACGTTATTACAATGACTCAAAAGCAACAAATCCAGAATCAACAGAAGTAGCTTTAAAAGCATTTGATAAAAATATCATTTTACTTGCTGGTGGATTTGATAAGCATATCTCATTTGATCTACTAAAACCATATCTTGAAAAGATTAAATCAGTTTATCTTTTTGGAGAAAGTAAAGATCAATTAAAAGAAATATTCCAAGATGGTATTCTTGTAGATGATTTAGATACAGCACTTGCACTTGCAGAAAAAGAAGCAATAAAAGGTGATGTGGTACTTTTATCTCCAGCATGCGCATCTTATGATCAATTCAAAAACTTCGAAGAAAGAGGAGATCACTTTAAATCTCTTGTTTCTAAAATTAAATAAAAATACAATAATTCTTATATTATCATTTGCTCTAATTGTTATGCTTCGTATATCTTAATAGAATAACTCTATTCTTCTCTATTTTTGATTATTGCTTCTGTTAGACATAGTTAGTTGATAATATGATGTAGAAAAGAGGTATGATTATGAAGAATAGTATATTGAGTTATAATCTTAAAGAATATCGAGAAAGTAACTCGCTAACTCAACTAGATCTAGCGGAGTTTGGATGGGCTACACTTTAGTGGACAAATAAAATAGTTATATCGCGATAATCAATTTTATTTGATAAGATGTAATGAAAGAAAGTAGGAATCCATTATGGCACGACGCCCACGTAGAACATTCACTGAAAATTTAAAACACAGATTGTTAATTTATATTTAGGTGGCAAAAAGAAATCAGAAATTTTAAGAGAGTATGACTCACACGCCGTAACACTTGATCGTTGGATAAAACAACACCAAGGAACTGGTTCATTTAAGGAAGCGGATAATCGTACCCCTGAAGAAAAAGAGTTAATTGAACTTCGTAAGCGTAACCAACAACTTGAAATGGAAAATGATATTTTAAAGCAAGCAGCGCTGATTATGGGACGAAAGTCAAAATAATTAATGAGAATAAAGATAGATATCCAATCAGCGCAATGTGTCATATTTTGAGGATTAGTCGTTCTCATTATTATAGCTATAAAGAGGATATAGAAAAAGTAGAACCATTAGCTGAAAAAATAAAAGATATTTTTAGAGATAATAAGAAAACTTATGGAACACGTAGAATCAAGTCAGCATTAGAACGCCAAGGATTTCAAGTGTCTAGAAGACGTATTGCCCGTATCATGGCTAGTGAAGGACTTGTATCAGTTTACACAAAAGCACAGTATAAGGTCCATAAGGCCGAGTCTAACGACGCTCCCATACATAACGAACTTAATAGAGAATTCAATGATCGCAATCCACTAGAAGCAATCATTAGTGATTTAACTTATGTCCGTGTTGGAAGTTCTTGGAACTATATCTGTACAATTATGGATTTACATAATCGAGAAATTATTGGTTATAGTACTGGGCCAAACAAAGATGCCCAGCTTGTATACAAAGCATTCAGCAGTATTAAGCATGATTTGTCACTTGTAGGTTTATTTCACACAGACAGAGGTCGAGAATTTATCAATACTAAAATTGATGAACTCTTGAATACATTTAATATTCAACGTTCATTAAGTCATAGAGGCACGCCCTATGACAATGCAGTCGCTGAAGCAAACTTTAAAAGTTTGAAATTTGAGTTTGTATACCAGAATAAATTCAACACATTAAAAGAACTAGAAGTAGAATTAGGTGGACACATTTGGTGGTATAACAATAAACGATTACACTCGTCACTAGGTTACAAATCACCAATTGAGTATGCTTTAACAGTATAACTATAAAAATTGTCCGCTAAAGTGTTGACAGTCCAAGTGTTGAAACTGTTGATTTTCCTGATTCATAAGCACTTATAACAGAGTGCGTTGTATTTAACTTTAAGGCAAGTTTTTCTTGAGTGTAGTTAATAGATTTTCTTGCTTCTTTAATTTTCTTTCCTAATTTAACTCTATCAATTTCAGTTTTCTCAAATTTGATATATTTGTCGTTTGATAAATCTACTAAATAATCAATATTTATATTATATTCATTTGATATTTTATTTAAATAATATAATGGTATTGTATTTCTATTTATTTCCCACAATGAATATGCTGTTCTTGTACACCCCAAAACTCTTGATATGCCTTCTTGAGTAATTT
>JAAYGI010000033.1 GCA_012727815.1 Erysipelothrix sp. | reverse complement strand
CAAGATATGCTGTTTCATCATCCAACATCTCGCCCCATGTCAGAGCATTAATATTATCGCGCGTTACATCAAAATTCTTGATCTCCGCATTACGCTCAACTCCAATTTTAACAATTGTTCCTTTTTCCCCTAAGATATATTCTTTGAGGTCTGCCCCCTCCTCAAGTGTTGATAGCATAACATCATCGACTGATATCATAATATCACCCGCTTCAATCCCTGCTTTTTCAGCAGGTGAATCTTTAAATACACGTGTAATGAGTCTGTCAGCTGGCTGATATGTGACACCAATTCCAACAAATGATAAATCAATGGATGCTGAAAACTGTTGAGACTCTTCTTCAGTCATATATGATGTATGACTGTCACCATTTCGATCAATCATACCTTTAATTGCATTTTCAATTAATTGTGTGTCTGGATTGTCCATCTCATTGATAAAAAACCAGTTTGATTTTAGCATATCATATACACGTGCGAATCTTGCAACGTTAACATCTTGCACTGTTCCAGGTGATTGGTAAAATACAGAACCAAACGTCCAACCAATAGCAAAAATTAGGACTATCGATATAATGTTAACCCCAATTTTTTTACGTTTTTTCTTCTCTGCAGCTATCTCGTCAGGCCATTTATGACGTTCTAACTTAATTTTAATTTTTTCTTTTTCTTCTTGATTCATCTTAGCACTTCCTTGTTCGTATATTATATTATACACTATATTATTATGTTATAATACTGTAAAGCGAGGTAGGAATTATGAAAAATGTAACAGTATTTTTGGGGTCACGAGAAGCTAATAAAGAAATCTATTCTAAATCAGTAGTAGCTCTGGCTGAAAGCATTGCTAAAAAAGGCCATAAACTGGTTTATGGTGGAGCAAATGTTGGTACTATGGGATTACTTGCCGATTCAGCCTTAAGACTTAATGGTCACGTTATTGGTGTTATGCCTAAAGTCTTAATCGATCAAGAAATTACACACCCGCAATTGACCGAACTTCACATTGTCGAGGACATGCATGCTCGTAAAATGAAGTTACATGAAATTGGCGATGTATATATTGCCATGCCTGGTGGTTGTGGTACTATGGAGGAAATATTTGAAGTCATCACATGGAGTCAAATTGGAATCCATGATAAACCTTTTTGCTTCATGAATATCGATGGCATCTATGATGGTATTAAAATGTATTTAAACCATGCCAATCAACAAAATTTCATCTCAGATGATAACTTAAAAAATATTCATTTCTTTGATTCTGTTGAAGCACTTTTAGAAGCTAACTTTTTCTAAGAAAACAAACACTCTAGTCATTCTTGACTAGAGTGTTTTTACGTTTTAAATAGATTTCTTCAAAATATTCTGGTTTAATTTTTATCGATTCAGCCCCATCAATAATAGGATTTAATATTAGTGTTTCTTTTTCTTGTTTGGATAGCTGTTTTAGACGATACTCTAATTTACTTCCTTCTGATCTACTTGGAGTTATCCACAAAGATACAAGTTCCACCACTTCTCTACTCTTAGTATAACGCGCCGCTTCTTTTAGTTTGAAGATGTGTGCATACATACGTTTTTCTATATCATTGGTAATACCAATATATAAACTGTTATCACTACACCTTACTATATATACATAATACATCCTACTTCTCCTTAAGTTTATCTTGATTCTATCCTATTTGTACAAAAAACCTTCAAATAAATGAAGGTTTTGTTTTTTTAGTATAGTCCCCAGTATTTTTGAGGATTCATGCGACAGTTGGCTTTCCAACCATTCACATCACATCTATTAGCATATTCATTTCCCCAGGTTGAACCACCCAGACCGAATTGAATATTTTTTGATCCCGCATGCCATTCGTCATAAGCCGATTGTACAGATTGGGTTCCTAAATAGAATAGTTCAGCGTGAACGTGTGCCCCTGTTGAACGACCAGAGTTTCCTACTCGTCCAATTTGCTGACCTTTTGTAATCTTAGAGTTTGCACTTACAAGAACGCCACCATTTTGCATATGACCGTAAAGGGCTCCATATGTTTTACCTTCACTACTAATAATCATTAGTACGGAGTTTCCATATCCACCACCACAGTTTGAACTGAGTGAACCCTCAGTTGGGCAATCTTTTCTTGTATATAAGACAATTCCGTTTGCTGGTGCATATATTGGTGTACCACGTGCTGCAGCAAGGTCAACACCAAGGTGTTTTCCACCACTACTGTAGTTCCATACTCCTGCACTAACACGGTATCCTGATCGTAGTGGTCTTTCTAGACTACCACTTGAACTTTCTACTGGTCCTATTGAACCAATTTTCTCAACAATAAGTTTCTTTTGCTGTTCAGCAGCTTCTTGTGAAGCAATCATTTCTGCATATTGTTGTCTAAGTAGTGTAATTCTTTGTTCTGCTAGTTTTTGTAATTCTTTTTGTTCATTTACTGCTATTGTTTGACCTTTTACAATATCTTCAAGATATTTTGTTTGGAAATCAATATCTTTCTTAGCTGCTTCAAGTTTTTCTTTTGCAACATTTAATTCACGAAGATTGTCTTGATTCTTTTCGTTGATACGGTTCATACCTTCAACGCGTCTGGACATTTCAGCAAAATCTTCACCAGCTAATAGGAAATCTACAAACACATTCACTCGAGTGGATGACTGTATATTAACCATATAATTCTTAGCTGTTTCTTTTTTAACTTCTATCTCTGCTTCGCTTTTTTCAATCTCAACTACAAGCTTTGCGATTTGATCTTCAAGTACTGCTATCTCACGTTCATTACGCTTAATCTCTGCACTAATTTCAGTTATCTTTTTTTCAACATCTTTTAATATAGCTTCGTCCTTTTTTAAGTTTCCACTAATTGAACTTGCGTTGTTTTTTAAATCTTTAATCAGTTGATCGGTTTCTTCTCTTTGCTTCTTTAGATAATCAGAGAAGTCATCACATTTTGATTTATTATCCTTATATCCTGAGGATGTAGAACATAGTTCCGAATAGTAATCTTCGTTACCTTCAAAACTTGCATCTATTGTCATAATTGGTGTTAGAAAAAGACTGAGTATAAATACACCTGTAATGAATATTTTAGTAAACTTCTTTATCTTGTCCATCTTAACCTCCTACTTACTGATAATAGACTCCCAAATGCTCCAACAAGAGCACCTGATATTACAATCATCAATGCAATTTCTGTAACCATTGGAAATGGTTCAATCAAATTAAACATAGAATCCAAATTGAATGTCTGGTTTCCAAACAGTGATGTATATCCGTATATTGTAATTATGACTGGAAGTATTGACCCCAGTACTCCTATGATAATACCTTCAATAATAAATGGCCATCTAATATACCAATTGGTTGCACCAACTGTTCTCATTATTGCAATTTCTTCATTTCTTGAGTTTATGGTCGCACCGATCGTATTGGATATCAGGAATATTGCTACAAATCCAAGGATAATAACAAATATAAATCCAACGTTTCTAACTTGCTCCATCATTTTAAGAAGTGATTGCGTTGCTTCTCCACCATAAGTGACGCTGTGTATTTCTTTAAAATCGTCAATACCTTCAGCAACCGCTTTGATACTTTCTCCTGTTTTTATATTAACTATAAAGGTGTCAAGAAAGGGATTCTCATCACCTCGGAAGGCTCCAAATAATTCTTCACCTTCTTCACCTCTATTTTCAATAAAGTAGTCAAGTTCTTCATGTTTACTGGAGAATTTAATCTCTGCTACCCCATCTACTGACATAATCTCTTTTTGAAGTGCCGGGATATTTTCTGATAATGTTTCATCTGATATTTGAACATACAGTGATACATTATTTTCGATTTGATTTGTTATATTTATGATATTTTGATTGAGTAGCATGAACAGTGACATCAGAAACAGCGTAATTGCAATCGTTGACATACTTGAGAATGCAAGTGCGAAGTGTCTGAATACACCAATAAAACCCTCTTTTATTAATCTACCTACTTTAATCATTCTTAAAATATCCTCCTGATACTAGATCAGCAACCATATAGCCTTGTTCAAGCGCAATCGTTCTTTTTTTGAATCGTTCAACCAATTCAACATCATGAGTTACCATTATGATTGTTGTTTCTTCTTCAAGATTAATTCTTTCAAGAAGAGATATTATTTCTGTCGATTTTTCTGGATCGAGGTTACCTGTAGGTTCATCTGCAATGAGTAAAGATGGCTTATTTGCAATAGCGCGAGCGATTGCAACCCTTTGTTGTTGACCACCACTTAATTCACTTGGAAATGATGATGATTTATCTGCAAGGTCTACAAGGCGTAGTACTTCACGTACACGTTTTCTTATTTCACGTGTAGGTTTATTTACAACTTCAAGTGCGAAAGAAATGTTCTCAAATACAGTTTTAGACTCTAGTAATTTAAAATCTTGAAAGACAACTCCAATATGTCTTCTATATAGAGGAACTTTTGAGTGTCTTAATTTTCCAACATTAAAACCACTAACGTGGACCTCTCCTGTTGTCGGCTTTAATTCACCATCTAGAAGTTTAATTAATGTTGATTTTCCTGACCCAGTGGGTCCTATAATATAAACAAACTCACCAGGAGTAATTTCGAGGTTAAAGTTATGTATGGCGTTCACGCCGTTTTTGTATTTTTTTGAAACGTCTCTTAGTACTAACATATAGCACCTCTTTCTATTTATTAGTATATCATATCTTTTGTGTCATTTTAATGAAAATCATTTCTCATAGAATCCATGACCATGAACTTCTGTAGCGTCTGAAACAATCAGGAAGGCATCAGGGTCAATCGCTTTAACTAACTTTTCTAATCTGGCATATTGCTCAGTCATAAGAACAGTCATAATAAGGGGTCTTTTTTCCTTTGTGTATCCACCGTGAGCATCAATAACGGTTGCACCACGATCAATATCTTTAAATATCATTGTTAATACTTGGTCAATTTCAGTTGTAATAATAAATACTTGTTTTGCTTGTTGACCACCAAATGTTTGGACTGCATTAACCATTTTTGACATGGTATATGCTGATAATAATCCTACAAGAACATCATTTAAACCAAATGTCGAAAGCCCCAGTAATATGGTCAAACCATCAACAACAATAAGCCATGTATGAGATTTAACTTTAGTATATTTTCCAAGTATTAAAGGCGGTATATCCATACCACCTGTGCTTGATCCTACTCTAAAGACAATCCCAATTCCTAAACCGGTGATAATTCCACCATAAATTGAAGCTAACATCGGTTCTAATTGCGGCGCATAATTTAAAAAACCCATGAACTTAAGAAGCACAGGGTATAAAATACTACTTGCCAGAGTTTTAAGCGCAAATTTCTTACCTAAAAATAAATAACCCAGTACAAAGTTAATAATAATTATTATAGTAATCATTAACTCTATATCTAACTTAATAAAAGGAGATAGCGCGATTGATAATCCCGCTACTCCTCCTGTTAATATATTATTGGGTATGATAAAGAATGCGACACCTGCTGCCAGCAGAATGTTTCCAACTATAATAGATACTGCATCTAATACAAGTCTTTTCTTCATAATCATCCTCCTACGTTTTCTTTCAAATACGCTTCTATAAATCCATCAATGTCACCATCTAAAACATCGTCTACCTGACTTGTTTCAAAACCTGTTCTGTGGTCTTTAACCATTGAATAAGGATGCATTACATATGATCTAATCTGTGAACCCCACTCTATAAGTTTTTGGTCACCTTTTAAAGCACGTCTTTCGTTTTCTCTTTCCTCGATTTCTCTTTGGTAGAGTTTACTCTTTAACATACGCATTGCTTCTTCTCTATTTTGAATTTGTGATCTACCAGATTGACACTGAACAACAATACCTGATTCTTTATGGGTAATTCTAACAGCAGAGTCCGTCTTATTAATATGTTGTCCACCAGCTCCTGTTGCACGCATTGTATCCACATTGATATCTTCTGGGTTAATATTGATTTCAATACTATCATCAAATTCTGGAGATACTTCAACCGATACAAAAGAAGTATGTCTTCTACCTGATGAATCAAATGGACTGATTCTTACAAGTCGATGCACACCTTTTTCTGATTTTAAGTAACCATATGCAAATGGACCTTTAATAGATATCGAAACAGACTTTATACCTGCCTCTTCCCCATCAAGATAGTTTAACACTTCAATTTTATATCCGTGTTCTTGCGCCCATCTTGTATACATACGATAAATCATTGATGCAAAGTCTTGACTTTCAGTACCACCTGCACCTGGATGTATTTCTAGGATTGCATTTCTTTGATCATAGTCTTCACTGAGTAATACTAGGACAGAAAATGCATCATACTTTTCTTTAATTTCTTTATATTCAACAACTGCAGATTCAAAAAACTCTTCATCAAAGTCTTCTTTTAACATATCAATGCTTTCTTGCATGAAATCAAAAGAATCTTTTAATGATTGATATGTTTCCACAACTTTTTTAAGTTGATTCATTTTTTGGATTGTTGATTGACTTAGAGCATGATCGTCCCAAAATCCATCAGCCATCATTTCTTCTTCTATTAATTTTATTTCCTTTAACTTATGTTCTAAGTCAAAGTGAATCACCGAGTTTGTTTAATTCCTCTCTGTGATATTCGACTAAATTAACAAGTTCAAAATATTCCAAAATAATCACCTTCCTAAATTTAATTTCTGTGTTCTATTTTAACTTTCATGCTGAAGTTTAATATTTCCTGGGAAATAGCACTTAGCATGTCTTCAAACATTATATAGCCTTCTTCAACATAAGCTTGTAATGGTTTGTCTTGTGCGTATGAACGTAAGTGAATACCTTCTCTTAGTTTACTCATACCATCAATGTGGTCAATCCACGCTCTATCAATTGATCTAAGCGCGATTTCTTTTTCTACTCTTGCGAATTGTCCATCAAGACCTTTTACTTTATCCTCGTAGATGTCCCATGTAAGTGTTAGCAATGTTTCATTTAATGCTTCTTCTGAAAGACCATTAAGTTGTTCTGCTTCAAGCCCTTCAACACCAAGCATTGCCAGGTTTGAAATTACATCATCAATTTTGATTTCACCAGTTTTACTTGCCATGTCTCTGTTACTTGCAATTACATCTGCAATAGCACGTTTCATCATATCTTTGATGATCGTATGTACATCATCATTTTCAAGAATATAGTCACGTTGTTCATACATGATTTCTCTTTGTTGGCGTAAAACATCATCATAATCTAGAAGTTGTTTACGGATATCAAAGTTAATACCTTCTACACGCTTTTGTGCAGCTCCGATTTGTTTTGTAATTGTTTTATTCTCAATAGCGATATCACCAAGTTGCTTATAAACACCTTCGAATCGTTCACTACCGTGACGTAACATCAATTCATCTTCAAATGAAACATAGAATCTTGAATAACCTGGATCACCTTGACGTCCTGAACGTCCACGTAACTGATTATCTATACGACGTGATTCGTGACGTTCTGAACCCAGTACAGCAAGACCACCTAGACTACGACTTTCATCGTCTAACTTAATATCCGTCCCACGACCCGCCATGTTTGTTGCAATCGTAACAGAACCTTTACGTCCAGCTTTTTCAATAATTTGAGCTTCACGAGCATGGTTTTTAGCGTTCAGTATTTCGTGCTTGATACCGCGTTGGCGCATCATCATACTGATGTACTCACTTGTTTCAACAGCAACCGTACCAATAAGTACAGGTTGTCCTGTTACTGTAAGTTCTCTAACTTCTTCAATTAAAGCTTCAAACTTAGCTTTTTGACTTCCGAAAACTAGATCCGGATAATCCACACGTGCGATTTCTCTATTTGTTGGAATTACCAATACACGCATGTTATAAATTTCTGTGAACTCTTCTTCTTCAGTTTTTGCAGTTCCAGTCATTCCTGATAGTTTCTTATATAATCTAAAGAAGTTTTGGTATGTAATTGTAGCTAATGTGATTGTCTCTTGTTTAACAGGAACATTTTCTTTTGCAGATAATGCTTGGTGTAAACCATCCGAGTATTCTCTACCTTCCATTAAACGACCTGTAAATTGGTCAACGATTACAACTTGTCTGTCTTGTACAACATACTCAACATCATTTGTCATTGTATAGTTTGCACGTAGTGCATTGTTAATGTGGTGAACAAGTGATGTATTATCTAAATCATAAAGGTTAGATACTCTAAAGTTCTTTTCAGCTTTAGCAACACCTTCTTCAGTTAATTGAACACTTTTCGATTTAATATCTACTACAAAGTCTGTTCCTTCACTTAATCGTTTTGCAAACTTGTCTGATGCTTCATATAATTTTGCACCATCACGACTTCCACCTGAAATAATCAATGGTGTACGTGACTCATCAATTAAGATCGAGTCAACCTCATCTACAAGCGCAAAATTTAATGGACGTAATACACGATCTTTAATGTTTGTAACCATGTTATCTCTTAAGTAGTCAAACCCTACTTCTGAGTTTGTTGTATATGTAATATCACATTCGTATACTTCGCGTTTACCACTGTTAGGTAATGAACGAACATTACATCCTACAGTAAGACCTAAGAAACGGTGAATCTCACCCATCCATTCAGCATCACGTTGTGCTAAGTATTCGTTTACGGTAATGATGTGAACACCTTTTCCTTCAAGCGCATTTAAATAAGCAGGCATAACAGCAGTTAAAGTTTTACCCTCACCTGTTCTCATCTCTGCAATATCTCCACGGTGTAAAACGATACCACCCATGATTTGCACTTTATATGGAAATTCCCCAATAACACGTACTGCAGCTTCTCTTGCTACAGCATATGCTTCAACTAATAAATCATCCAGAGTTTCCCCTTGTGATAATCTACTTCTAAATTCAATTGTTTTATTGCTCAATGCTTCATCAGATAAAGATTTCATCTCTTCTTCAAGAGCAATCACATTATCTGCAATGAGTTCAATCTCTTTTAAGATTTTTTTATCCCCACTGAATAGTCTTGTTAAAAAACTTGCCATTTCATAGCCTCCATTTTCTTTTTATCTTATCATAAAAAAATAGACTTCGCTGATATATCAAGTCAGACGTATAATATTGTGCGCTTGTTGTCCTCTTTTAGTTGCAACAAGTTCAAACTCTACTTCTGTTCCCACTTCTATCATTTTAAAGCCTTCCATAATTATATGAGAATAATGAAAAAATACATCCTTATGTTTTTCCACAAGAATGAAGCCAAAACCTTTGGTTTTGTCGTAACTCTTTATCATTCCAATCATATTAATCATCCTTCTTTAATTCTAGTTTATTATATCATATATCATGATGAAATAAAGCGAACACTTGAATTGATAATACATATGGTTCCAAAAGTTCATAACATGCCCTTAAAGTATGCCCTGTTGTGACTAAATCGTCGAAAAGTAAGATATGTTTCCCACGTATTTTATCAATATCATTAAGCATAATAACATCTTTTATATTTTCACGCACACTTCTATGCATTGTAGATTGTTTATATGGATGTTTTTTCATCAGTACATCACATTCAAGGGGTAACTTTAAACTTCTACAAAGTTCATGGGTAGGTATGTATCCTCTTCGTTCACTAGCACTAATATGCGATGGGACTGCCACGATCGTATATTTATAGAACTTAAAATAAAATTGTAGAAGGTAAGGACTTAAAAATATATTCAATAACCATCTATCATTGCCATCTTTAAATCTAAGCAGACACTCTCTAGAAAAACCATCATATTTATATACAGTAGATATCTTCATATCAAGTCGATTTAATTGAAGCCATTTTCCACCAAGTTTCATTCGACATTTAAAACAGAGTTCATCATCAAATATAAACCATGATATAAAATATAAACCTATATCTTTGGATTCAAAACAGACTGTGCAAGTATGTTTGTTTGTTTTAAGTTTTCTATACATCTTTCTACTTCCTTGCATTTTTGTGTACTAAAGAAAATACATGCTCCCTTTGTAGAACTTCCTCTAAGAACCCTTCCACAAATTTGTGTTAAAGATGAAACATCAAATATTGGATGGTGTGCTTCAAATACCCATACATAGCAATCTTTAAATGTTACACCTCTTTCAAGTATGGTAGTTGTTATCAAAATTCCTTTTGTTTTTTTATGGAAAGACTCAATGAGCGATTCTTTGTCTTCGCTTTTTGAAGTAACACATGGAATTCTCAAGTATTGGGATAGTTTACGCGCCAACTGAATTGTTGGAACGAAAATAAGTAATTTTTCTTGAGATATTTTAGCGTACTCATGAAAGATACTTAAATAGGATCTTTTCAATTCAGGAATAGGAAGTGGTTTTAGGTTGGGACGTAGTGGCATAATAAGATGTTTGGGATTATTTAACTTCGATATTAGAGCATCATCTTTTGTCGCAGACATAAAAAGGACATTTCCCTTAACACTGGATTTCATCAATCCTAATAATAAAGGATCATTATTAAAAGGAAATGCATCAGGTTCATCAACTATCAAAACATCAAAGTATTGGTGGTAGCGGTAGAGTTGGTGGGTCGTGCAGATGACAATATCCCCATAAACATCATCCGTAAATCCTTCACATACTGCTACAACCTTTAGATCTCTGAAGTTTGATTGAATGCGTTCTTTCAATTCTAATACAACCTGTCTTCTTGGGATGGCCCATGCTATTCTCTTCTTTTTCTCTACCGTATCTTTTAATAACTCATAACACATCTCAGTTTTTCCAGCCCCACATACCGCCTCAAGAAAAACATCTTGTTTCTCTATGTATTTAACAATCTTATGTGCGATATCAATTTGATATTTATTCATCTCAAAAGATAGACGGTACTCACTCTTATCTCCAATAAGATAATCATGATCTTTATCTATTACACCATAGTGTAGATGAATACATCTTCTACATATTGTACCCACAAAATATTTGGGGTCATCCGCCAAGCAAATCTTACATATCATACTTATAAGTCATACTTATGATACAAAAACCCTAAAAAAAGACCCGTATTAAATTACGAGTCTTTGTATTTTATCGTTTACCTTTATCAAATATCTCACCCAGTGCTTTTGGAGCAGCTGATGATCTTGATGTGAATATAAGAACAATAAGTGTTGCTATATAAGGTAGTATTTCATAATAGATTTGTGATATACCAAGGTTTTTGAAGAATGAAATTCCTGAATAACCTGAAGATATGGTTTGAAGTAAACCGAAGAAGAATGCAGCAAATGCAATTTTCTTTGGTTGCCATTGTCCAAATATTAATACTGCAATGGCTAAGAATCCATATCCTGCTACGTTTGCATCAAAACTTGTACTTACGGGAATAATGTAGATTAATCCACCAACTCCTGCAAGTGCTCCTGATAACATAACACCAATATAGCGCATCTTTTTAACACTAACACCCGCTGCATCCGTCGCATGTGGATTTTCTCCAGCAGATCTTAATCTTAAGCCAAAACGAGTTTTAAATAAGAAGAAATGAACTACAAATAATAAAAGTATTCCAAGTAATGTAGTTAAGTAAGTATTTTGGAAGAACATCGGTCCAATGATAGGAATCTGTCCTAAAACTGGAACTTCTCTAATTCTCCACATATTACTAAATGGAACTTGCTGTACACCGACAACACCACGCCCAACAAATATTGCAAATGCTGGTGCAAATAAGTTTAATGCTGTACCAGAAATTGTTTGGTTAGCAAGCATACTTACAGAAGCAAAGGCGTGCAAGGCGGCGAACAGGACCCCACTCAACATGGAGACAAGCATGGCTGCAAATAATAATGGGTAGCCTGTTAGGACATCACTTGATTGCATAAAGTATAGAAACAAGGTTCCAGTAAATGCACCCATAATCATAATCCCTTCCAAAGCAATATTAATTACACCACTTCTTTCCGAGAATACAGCAGCCAGAGCTACGATTAGTAATGGAATTGAGAAGATCATCATTCTTTGAGCTAAAAATATAATATCTTTCATCTATGCCACCTCTTCCTTAATATCTTTTTTCTGTTTTCTTCTACTAAGATACTTTGTAGAGATTGATCTAAATAATACTGTTAATGCTGATGAGTAAAGAATTACTGCAATAACTATGTCTATGATTTCTGGAACGAAGCCATATGTTTGCATTGCTTGAGCATTAAGTCTTAAATATCCTATAAATAATGAAGAGAATATTACACCAATTGGGTGTGAGTTCGCTAGAAGTGCAACAGGAATACCGTTAAATCCTTCTAATGGAACTGTCTTTTCAAGAGCAATGTGTCTGTTTGAACCTACTAAGAAGTTAACAGCACCTGCCATTCCCGCAAGTCCTCCTGCTATAAACATAGAAAGAATAATACTTCTTTTTTCATTAATTCCCGCATACTTTGCAGCATCACGGTTATAACCAACAGCTTTTAGTTCATATCCAAAAGTTGTCTTTTCAATAATTACATAAATTACAACTGCTGCTAATAGTGCAACAACTGCACCCCCTTGAACAAATGATCCGGGGAATATTTTATCGAGCCCCAACATGGGTATCTTGGTGGGTATCGTAATAGCTTCGTTTCTTAGTGGATTGTATAGGTTCCACTCTTTTATAAGATATACAACTGTATAGACTGATATATAGTTGAACATTATTGAGGAGATAACCTCATTAACATTAAAGACAGCTTTTAGAACACCGGTAATTCCAGCCATTATAGCTCCAGCTAAGAATGCTGCTAGAATTGCAAAGATCCATCTGTACTCAACAGGTATGAATGTTGCTTTAACACCAAATACTAATGAAGCAAATCCTCCCATAAGGTACTGTCCTGAAGCTCCAATATTGAAAAGCCCGGTTTTAAATGCAAATGCAACAGAGAGTCCTGTTAACATAATTGGCGTTGCATAATAGAGGATGTTACCCAATCCTCTAATAGGGTTTGTTCCTATCGGTCCTTTAATTAAGTTCCAAAAACCAATTCCTGCGTTTGCTGGGTTAGCAAGTAGTAAAATAAGACCACCAATTAGTAATCCTACAACTATTGACAGAAGGGATGGAAACACTGCATCAAGTAGACTGCGTAAACTATTGGTAAATTTATTATTCTTCATAGCTCACCGCTCCTTTTTTAACACCTGACATATAGAGTCCTAATTCTTGTTCTGAAGTTTCATGTGGATCTAGTTCTCCAACAAGTTCTCCCTCATGCATTACGATAATTCTATCTGAAATCCCCATAACCTCACTTAACTCTAGTGATATTAATAGTACTGCTTTACCAGCATCTCTTTCCTGAATTAAACGTTGTCTAACATATTCAATAGCACCAACATCAAGTCCACGTGTTGGCTGAACTGCAATAATTAAATCATGTTCTGTTTCCATTTCACGTGCAATGATAGCTTTTTGCTGGTTTCCACCTGACATACTTCTAACACGGGTACTTGCTCCTTGACCACTTCTAATATCGAAGTTTTCAATGAGTTTTTCTGCATCTTCATATATAGCATCATTATTGATGAATCCAAAATTATTATATTCTTTATGGAAATAATTCTTTAAGACAAGATTTTGAGCCAGGTTATAGTCTAATACTAAACCATAGCGGTGTCTGTCTTCTGGAATATGAGCCAACCCACTTTCATTTCTATTTCTAATGGATGATTTTGATATGTCATTTCCATTTAAAAATATTTTACCTTTATAATCTTGGTTGATTCCAGTCAGCGCATATACAAGCTCAGATTGACCGTTACCATCAATCCCAGCAACTGTTAAAATCTCACCTTGTTTAATATCAAAGTTTACATTATTTAAGCGTTTGTGACCATGTTTGGTTCCTTCAAGACCCAGTTGTCTAACCTTTAGAATTGTATCTCCAAGATTTGATTTCCCTAAATCAAAGTCTAGGTTAACTTTACGACCAACCAT
>JAAYGI010000032.1 GCA_012727815.1 Erysipelothrix sp. | reverse complement strand
GTTGTCCAAGGTGTTTGAACTACTACAGGATTAATTAAACCAAATGATGTTGCATAATATGCTGTTACTAGTGAGAATATTGGTGCTAGCACAAATGGAATGATTAATGAAATGTTAAATACAATTGGTAAACCAAAGATGATTGGTTCTGAGATATTGAAGATTGCTGGAGTTGTTGATAACTTAGCGATATCTTTATAGTCTTGTCTCTTACCGAAAATGAAGATTGCGATCAATAAAGCAATCGTATTTCCTGAACCACCCATAACTGCGAATGTATCTTTAAATGCCATATTAATAATATGTGGAATTTCTTGATTGTTTTGGTATGCAGTCATGTTTTCACTCATATTTTGTAATAGGAATGGGTCAAGTAGTGATGAAGATATTACTGCTTGGTGAATTCCAAATCCAAAGAATAAGTTTGCAATTGATGTAATTAGCACAAATCCAAATAGTCCTGTTGTTACATGGCTTAATGGTGTTGTTATAATTTTTGATACTACATCACTTAATGTCATTTGTACTGTCATTGCTAAAGTAAAGTTTAAGATAGCAAATGTGAATACTGTAATAATTACTGGAATTAATACGTTAAATGATGAGATAACTGATGGTGGGATTTGTCCTGAAATCTTAATTTGTAACTTTTCAATACGGCTTAATCGAATTACGATATCTGTTGCAATCAATCCAATAAGGATACCTACAAACATACCTGATGCCCCGATAAATCCTGATCCAATACCACCCACTGTAATTGCTGTACTTGAACCTTCAGTTAAGACTTCAATTGACATTGGTGTTACTACAAAGAATGATACTAATGATGTTAAGATAGGTGCAATTGGGTTATCAAATTGTCTATATTTTGATAACTGTAATGCAATTGTCACAACAATTAGTAGCGTCATAATTCCCAGTGTTGCATCACCAATTGGCATTGCAACTTTTTGTAATGTTCCTAATAATTCAGGGTCAACAATCTTTGCAAGTGGGCTGCTTGATGGATCAAGGATTACCCAGTTAATTAATGTTACAAATCCTGCAAGGATCATAAATGGCATGATAGACGCAAATGCATCACGTAGTGCCAACAAGTGAATTTGGTTTCCCAGTTTTTCTGCTATTTTAGCAATTGTATTCGTTAATTTCTCAGTAAATTTTTTCATAATCTTCTCCTTTAAATTTTATTTAAAATAGTTTATTTATGTCGTATTCAAATCCGTTTTCATCACTCATCTTCTTATAGAACTCACCTGATTTTTTAATGGTTCTTTTTTGAGTTTCGAAATCTAATGATACAAGACCGTATCTGTTTTTGTATGAGTTAATCCATGACCAGCAATCAATGAATGTCCATATATGATATCCATTTATGTTACATCCTTCTTCAATTGCTTTCCATACAAAGCTTAGGTGATCTTGTACATATTCTATTCTATATGTATCGATAACTTGTCCTGTGTCTTTGTCCATGAATCTTTCTTCTTCAGCAACACCCATTCCATTTTCAGAAATGAATGATTCAATATTTCCATAGTTGTCTCTTACATCTACTGCAAGATCATAGATACCTTTAGTATAGATTTCCCAACCACGGTACTTGTTCATCTTCATACCTGGCATATCATGTTTCTCAAAGAACCATGTAGGCATAAATGGACTTTCTGGATTATATGCACTCTCACGTGCTTTTACACGTCTTGGTTCATAGTAATTCAGTCCTAGGATTTGTGATACGTTATTTTTAATGGTATCAACTTGTTCTTGTGTATAGTTTGGCATATGATCATATTCTTTAATAATGTCTACCAATTCTTGTGGAAATTCACCTTTAACCATTGGGTCAAGGAAACTTCTTGTATAGAACAAGTCTGCAATTCTAGCAGCTTTTAGGTCTGCTGGATTTTGAGATCTAGGGTAAGTGGGACTTAAGTTTAGGATTGTTCCTATTTTACTATCTAGATTAAATGTTTTAAATGTTTCAATAACTTTAGCATGTACATAAATTGTGTTGAATGCTGCTTGGATTCCACGTTTGAAATCAACAATGTTAGGGTAATGGAAATCTTCCATGTATGATCCTAAGATTGGTCCTAAAGGTTCGTTGAATGTAAACCAGTGTGTTACCAAATCACCAAAGTGTTCAAAGCATGCTCTTGCATACTCATTATAGTGATCTAAAACTTCTAATGATTCCCAACCACCAATATCTTGGTATCTAGCTGGCATGTCGAAGTGATATAGGTTTGCAAATACTGCTACCCCTGCATCTGACATCTTTTTAAATGAATCACGGTAATATGCGATTGCTTCTTGACTTACGCCATTTTCCATACCATTTGGGAACATACGTGCCCATGATATTGATACTCTTAATGAATTATGTCCTGTATCTTTCATCAGTTGAATGTCTTCTTCAACATGATTCATATGATCAGTTGTAATTTGTGGTCCGATGTTATCGAAGAATCTATTTGGACTTTCTGTATACCATCTTTTCCAAACAGTTTCATCTTTTGGTGTTGTCCCTTCACCTTCGGATTGCTCAGCTGACCAAGCACTTCCCCACCAGAATCCCTCTGGGAATTTTAAAAATTTGTTGTTCATAACTACCTCCTGAAATTATGATACCACTTACACAATACAATGTAAAGCCTTTTATTCAATTGTATATACTTTTGATTTCAGGAGGTAATTCTTTTCTCTATTCTTTTATTTAGAAGGCTTATATTTAAGCTTGTTTTTGTTTTCTTTTATAAATAAGTAATGACAGTCCCAGTAAAATAAATGCAGATGAAATATAAAGAAGAGGATTGATTGATCCAGTTTTTGGTAGCTTATCTTTTTCAGCAGACAAGAATCCTTGATCCTTATCTTCAGTTTCAGGTGTCTCTAGACCAGGTGTTTCTGGTTCTTCTACCTCTGGTATTTCAGGACCTTCAATTTCTGGTTCTTCAGGAATAACAGGCACTTCTTCTTTAACCAATGCATTAATTGCACTCTCTAATTCTGAAGCAACCTTGTCCACATCAGCTTGTGTAATACTACTATTATCTGGATCTATTACGATTTCTAGTGCTTTATCAAGTACTGTATTTAATTTATCCACACTATCTTTTGTAAAGGCAGTTAAATCCAGATTATCAACCTTCTCTATTAATACTTTAAGATTTTCTGTATTTAATTTTATCTGTACAAGTCCATCGATTGCACCTTGTAAGAGACGCTCTTGGTTATCTACTACAATTTGATTTACATTTGTATCAAGTAGTAATACTTCTGTTTTACTCATCTCTTGTTCCAGTACATGGTAACTATCGACAGTATATAAAGCAGCATCAAATGCTTTCGCTTTCTCTAGTAATCTTCTTATTGAATCCGTATTTACATCAGTATTTGGATCTTTTAATTCTAAATCTTTGATAGCTTCTTCAAGTTTACTCATTTGCTCATCTATCATTTCTTGTGTGAGTAAGTTTTGCTTTAAAAGTTCTTTTGAATCCTCTACAACATCCATCAATAAGTCAATAGACTCTTGAGTGTATGAAGAAAGATCAAGTGCTTCTAGGAAATCTAAATATCCACTAATTAAAGATATATTAACAAGAGCATCCAGTGATTCTTGAAGTTTTACTTCCATAGATATATAATCAGCATTTGTATTAGCACCTTCGGCTAAAAGTGTTTCTGCATCACTTAATAGTGATTGAAGATTATCAAATGATTCCTTTGTATAATCTTTCTCCACTTTAAGTTTTGCTTTATCCACAAGTGATTTTAACCCTGCATCATCTCTAAGTTCAAGTTCATTGAACTTATTGTTGATTTCTATGACAAGTGCATCAACATCTGCTTGGCTTGCATTTGCATCATTTAATAATGCTTGTGCTTGAATAATTAATGTTTGAAGTTTATTGAATTCATTGTGTGTATAGTCTTCAACTTTTAATTCTAAAGCTTTAGATATGAGTGTTTCTAATTGACTTGTCTCAAGAGCTTCGTCATTTGTCTTTTCACCATATACCTCAAACTCCCATAATGAGTATCCATATTTAGTTGCGACTTTGATACCTTGCATACGAACATATTGTGCTTTAGTATCTTCAACTTCATATTCAACAATTCCTGCTTTACCATTTTCCTCATGAACTAGATTTTCCCAATCTGTGCCGTTATTTGATGTTTGAATCAAGTATTCAGCACCATATGATGCTTCCCAGTTAAGAACAATCTTGTCAATTTGATACATATCTTCTAAGTTTATCTCAATCCATTCGTTATCAGACTCTCTATTTGAAACCCAGCGTGATTGGAATGTGTCTCCTCTATTTTCAAGACTGCCATCTACTGCATAAGCCGACTTATGTTCGAACTTATTCTTAGGATTGATATAATTTGAACTTGATTTAGTTTCTTTATCTAAAGCAATATTTACAGGTGGAATTTCTTCACCATATACTTCAAATTCCCATAATGAATAACCATATTTCGTAGCATATTTTATTGCTTGCATCTTTACATATCTTGCTTGGATGGGCTCTATAGGTATTTCTACTACTCCTGCTTTACCTTTTGTATCATGATATACTTCGGTCCATACTTTATTGTTATTGGATACCAGTAGTTTATATTCACTTGCATAAGCACCTTCCCAGTCTAGAACTATTTCATCAACTAGGTATGTGTCTCCTAAATCTACCATGATCCACTCATCAGCAGATTCTCTATCTGATACCCAACGTGATTGGAACTTGTCTCCGTCAGCTGCTTTACTATTATCAAATGCATATTTGGATTCTAGTACAAATCCAGTATATCTATTTACAAATTCTGAACTTGCCTTTGAATCTTTATTGAGTGCTAAGTTAATACGTTTGTCTTCTTGAAGCTCTACATTACCGTATATCTCTAGTTCAAAAATAGATATTCCATACTTTGGAGTCTTTGATTTTGTACTATTAATCTTGAGGTATCTTCCCGTTACTTTTTCATCATATGTGAATGAATCTAAAAGACTATCGGGTTGATTAACGGATTGAATTGTTGTCCATTCTTTTTTGTCATCTGATACTTGGATTGTATAGTTTTCTGATTTTGCAGCTTCCCATAAGATATTGATTGCAGATATTTCTGCCTTACCTTGTAGATCAAGAATAATCCATTCTTCATTTGAATCACGTGAAGAAGACCAACGACTTGATGCATTTCCATCATTTAATAAACTCGCAATATTACCAGTATCTGTTTTAGATGTAGAACTAACTTCTACTTTTTTATTCAGTGCAATGTTTGTTCCATAATCTATAGATATTTCTTTGATGGAATAACTTCCATCATTGTTTCCATCTAATAATTGGACACGAACATAACTTATAATTTCATTAACAATAATTAATTCATCTTTTTCTTGAGTATCTAAATCAAAGAAATTATGTCCATCAAGAGATCCTTGAATCTTATATTTTGTAGCTTTTTTGTCGCCCCAATTAATCTCTATTGTATTTACATACTTGCTATCACCTAAAGACTTTTGAATCCATGCACTGCTTTCTTTTTCAGATTCCCAGTATGTATTCATATCTTTATCAAATGCTTTTACAGCTTCATGTCCTTTAATTTCTGAACTCGCTTGAATCTCGTTACTTTCTCCGGGTCTGAAACTAATCGTTTTTCCTGTATAAGGTGCTGGGTAAAGTACGATATCTGAACTTACTTCTTTGTTACCCTCTTTCAATACTACAGATATACGTTCATTGTATGAAATATCTGTCATTGCAATTGAGATAAGAACATCATCTGATGATTCATCAATAATAAGATTAACTGTTTTATCTACAGTGATTGATTTTCCTGGTGCATATTCAAGAGTACCTGGTTCAAAAAAGTTTATTTGAGTAATCTTTAATCCATGATGTTTTACAGCATGAATAGATGATGTATTAGAAAGTATCTCTATTTCATTTGTATCCATATATGCATCTACATCGTTTTTGTCAATATTTGGAACAACAATATACTCATAACTTCCTTCAGTTGGTTTTACCCCATGATCTACCCATGCACTGAATGTTTCAGGTGTTGCTTCAATATCTTTTTCAGACCACAAACTTGGCATATCTTGTTTGTAGTTATTGATTACTACATCTGTTTCTTTTGGAAAAATATATGCAATATCATCATTATGAAGCCATGTTGCCTTCATTTGTTTTTCTTTAGTATTTGTATCTATCAGTTTTCCATCAACATAAACATTTTCTGCTTTAGATTGGTTTAACGTTGTATGAACAGGATTTGTTCCTGTTGACTTAATACCTGATCCTAGAGCAACAAATTCATCATCAAAGAAGAAGTAACTCTTATTTGCCTGTGTATTTGACTTGTTTAGTTTATATGATGTTGATCCATATACACCATTACTTACACCCAATGCATGATCATCATTGTTATTAACACGTCCATAATTTGAATAGTTTTTGGGTACAAAGTTAGGGGATGTTACACCCGGTACATGCGCCCAGTCAAATGTTGGGTAGATTGGTGTGTACTCATCGCCATCAACCACAATTGCAGATGATGCTGATGCACTCCAAATAATTGAGTTTCCACCATCTTCTCCTTTTGGCCAACTTCCACGCCACTCTCCACCAATAATACGTTTAGAGTCCATCTTCACATTGACTCCATAATCTTTTCTCATATGCGAACCATATCCTACACGCCACATGTAGTTATTTCCTTCTAGACCATTATCGTTACGTTTTCCCAGCAGGTTATCTAAAACTACTTGATATTCATGAGATCTGTCTAAATCAACAGATGCCATTCTTTCTAAAGGTATTAGGTATTCCTCAGCATAATTTTCAAATCCTACATCATATTTGTAAGGTCTGTATCCTAGATATAACTCCATAATATCTGATCTCAAAGTCCAACGCGTACCATCTAGCATATAGTCTCCCATACGTTTTACAACTTCATCAGAAAGAGCAAATTCTGTATTGTCTAACATATAAATCCAGAAACTCATGTCTCTAAACATAGATAGACCATATCCATTGCTATAAAATTGAATACCATGGAAGTATAGACTGTTGTCTACTTGTAGTGCTTCTTTTGTAACGTTGTCTGTTTGAAGTATCAAGACATACTCTAAACACTCTTCAATGACTTTTTTTAACTGTATAGCATCATTCGTTATTAATGCACGGTATGTTGCATTTTGGTCATACCAAAGATTGTTTTGTCCGGTTCCATGGTATTTACCTTCTTTATTTAAGTTATTGATAATTACATTCATGGATGTTTCTGATAAATCATGTTCTAAGAATAAACCTATTCTACTGAATCGTAGATTTACACCGATATCATTTTCCCACCAGTTGGTAGAACTTGGTTTTACCTTACTCCAATGTGTTAGAGCTTTGTCTAAAGCAGTGATTACAGCTTTATCTTGGTATAAATCACTTTCCGGTAAATTATAAGCAATTGCGAGCGCTTGCATTCGATCCAAAGCAAGATAAGGTGACCAAGGTCTACCATTGGCTGCATTCTCTCTAGCCTCGTAATCTACATCATCCCATGTACCATCTTCTTGGATAGTACTTAAATATTCCTGTGCATTTGAAACATATATGGTTTCTACTTTTGCACCGTCGTCAATTGTGTCTAGTTCTAAGAAATGACTTTTTAGTCTTTCTTTGATTACTTCTATATCGGAGTTTAACTCATACTGTGCTTCAACATTTAGTATTGAAACATTGAAAAGTGACGTTATTAAACTCATTACAATAAAAACATTCAATAGTTTTTTCATCTTTTCCTCCTCGGTCGTAACCGTTTACAACATGATAACTCATTTGTTTTTAAAAGTAAAGAGTTTTTAGATAAAGTATATACATTTCTCTTTTTGTGAGTTTTGACCAAAATAAAAGTACCACAAAAGTTATTGGACGATTGTGATACCTCATTTATTATTAATTATTATTTGTTTCTTCTTTATTTAACCTTAACAAGTAAATCTATTGCTTCTTGAGCTCCTTCAATAGTGACATTGTTTTGCTCTTGGATAGTTGATAAGAGATTTTCTGTAGCTGTTAGTGTGATTACACGCTCAATGCTTGATCTAACTGCACTGAGTTGGGTCAGTATTTCTTTACAGTCTCTTTCATCTTCCATCATAGCTAGAACACCATTGAGTTGTCCCTGTAGACGTTTTACTCTGTTAAGTATATCTTTGTTACACTTCATAATTAGCTCCTTGTTATGCCCTGTGGCACGATGACGCTATAGTAACTATAGCCACCATCTAGATTGTAAACATCATATCCTAGATTCCTTAGGATTCTTTCTGCATTGTAACTTGTGACTGATGTTTGACACGATACGATTACTTTTTTATCTTTAGATATTTCATCTAAACGGTTTGTAAGTTGTGTCAGCGGGATATTTATTGCTCCGGTAATATGTCCTGCATTATGCACATTCTCTGGTCTTACATCTACAAGTTGTGCATCTTTTAAAGTTTCTTCTAACTCATACCACTGAATGGATTGACTGATCTTTAACTTTTGGTTTTCTGCCGCATATCCAGCCATGTTGATGATATCTTTAGCTGAACCAAAAGGTGGTGCATATGCAAGTTCTAAGTCTTGAAGGTCATCAACAAGATAATTAGATTTAATAGCTGTTGCTAAAATATCAATACGCTTATCGACACCTTTCTTTCCAAACCCTTGTGCCCCTAGAATCAAACGTGTTTTGTTATCATAGATTACTTTTAAATGGATTGAGCTTGCATTTGGAAAGTACCCTGCATGGTCATTTGCTACAAGGTGGATTACCTTATAATCAAATCCATCCAGTTGTTTTTCATTCAAACCTGTACTTGCAAAAGTTAAGTCAAATATTCTAACAATTGATGTTCCAATTGATCCTTTGTTTGATTTATTTAATCCACTGAGTATGTCAGCCAGTTGTCTTCCTTGACGATTTGCAGGGCTTGCAAGGGCAATCATTGTGTCTTTCTTATCAATAGGGTTCTTAACAATTATTGCATCACCTACTGCATGAATATGTTTTTCGCTTGTTTGAAACTTATCATCAACTGCTATACCACCACGCATACCAAGCGCTATTTTCGCATCTTTTAATAGACCCGTATCTGGTAGTACTCCAATAGACATGATAACAAGATCTGCATCTAGCTCTGTTCCATCTTCTAAGATAGATTTTTTACCATCAAACTTTATAACACTTGTATCTGTATATACTTCAACACCTTTATCAATGAGTTCATTTTCAGCAAACTTAGCCATTTCGATATCTAGTGGTGCAAGTACTTGTTTTGATTTCTCTATAACACTTACTTTAAGTCCACGATTCTTTAGACTCTCTGCCATTTCCAAACCTATAAATCCAGCACCAATAACGATTGCTGATTTTGGTTTAGTATTATCAATGTAATCTGTAATTTTATCTACATCTGGTATATTTCTTAATGTAAAGATACCGCCGTGAGTTTCTGAACCTTCAATATCAAGATAGATAGGTTTTGCACCCAGAGATAGTACGAGTTCATCATATTCAATAATTTCAATTTTATTAGCTACTTTAACTTCAATATTTTTCTCTTCTTTGTTGATTTTAATAACTTCATGTTCAACGCGTACATCTAGATTGAACTTTGCTTTAAGTTCCTCTTTGGTAGTTACAAGTAGATCTTTTCTTTGCTCTATCTCTTTACTTATATAGTAAGGTAAACCACAATTTGCAAAAGATACATACGGTCCTTTATCTAATACGATAATATTATCATTTTGATTGAGTCTTCTATATCTTGTAGCAAAACTCATACCACCAGCAACTCCACCTACAACTACAATATTTTTTTTATTCATAAGCCATGATACCACCTTTGATATTATATGCATCTATACCTTTGTTTCTTAAATATCTAACAGCTGCTTGTGATGTAGCACCTGTTGTACACATAACAAAAACTTTTTTATCTGTTTTATAAGTTTCTAACCCTGATCCTGGCACATTCTTTGTTCCTTTGATATTGTAAGCATTAAAATCGTTTGCTTCTCTAACATCTATAATATAATCTCCTGGTTTGATATCTTTCCAATTAACACTTGGTACTTTCTTAAACATATTATATTCCTCCTAAACAATAAAAACAGTATACCCTGGGGGGTATACTGTTTTCAACTGTAATACTCAACAATTAAGAAATTTCATCTGTTCTTGTATGTATCTTTATAGAATTATATTATAAATTTTTAATATTTTACTTATCAAATTCATTAAGTATATCATCTCTGAATTGTAGTCTGATGATACCATGATGCGGTTTTTGGTACTTCTCACTTGGATACTCCATATAATC
>JAAYGI010000031.1 GCA_012727815.1 Erysipelothrix sp. | reverse complement strand
GTTGATACAATTGAAATCGCTGATCTATTAACTAATCAGCTTTCTGAATATCAACAACAGATATTGCTTGAGATAACTTCAAATGAAATATATCAATTCGAAAAGAGTGATATAACACTGAATCAGTCAATTAAACTATTAAAGATTGAAGAGCTAAATCAATCGATTAATGACATCAAAAATGATATATTGAGTGAAAAAGATGAATCAAAAAGACAGTTATTAATTAAATCCATGGTACAATTACAATTGGATAAAGAGTTACTTAATACGGAGGAAACCAATGAAAAAGTATAAAACAATTACAGAGATTAAAGAAGAGTTTTTAAAAACTTACAAAAAGAACAAAAAACTCACACAAGAACAAGTGGATAGTTCCATTGATCACCTTGATTTATCAGATGATGATACTGAAGAACTTTTAGAGTGGTTTCAAACGAATAAGATAAAAATTACAGATGATAGTTTAGATGAATTAGATGGAAGCGAAGCAGAAAAAGTCACAGAGGATGTAGATGACATTAGTGACGATTTCTTTACTGGAGAAGAGGGAGACGAACCTTTTGATGACAGTATCAATACTGTTGACTTAAATTCATACATTAACAAAAATGTTAACATTTCAAATATTAGAATCAATGATCCTGTAAAGATATATCTTAAGGAAATAGGAAGAGTGAATCTCTTAGATGCTGAAGATGAGCCAGAAATCGCAAGACGAATTAAAGATGGTTTAAAAGCTGAAGAATTATTGAGACATATGTATTTAGAAAAAACAGGAATTGAACCAGTTGTTGATGAAAAGCCTATTCGCGTAGAAAAACTGGTTAAAGAGCTTAACGAATTATACAAAGATGATACTGCTGGTGAGGGATATATTTTAAACTGTGAACGTACCTATCTTGATGGATTTGATGCTCGTCAAATATTAATTGCCGCTAATCTTCGTTTAGTTGTGTCAATTGCAAAGAAATATGTTGGTAGAGGAATGTCCTTTCTTGATTTGATACAAGAAGGAAACATGGGACTTGTTAAAGCAGTGGAGAAGTTTGATTATACTAAAGGGTTTAAGTTTTCTACGTATGCTACATGGTGGATTCGACAAGCGATTACTCGTGCAATTGCTGACCAAGCACGTACAATAAGAATCCCTGTCCACATGGTCGAAACAATTAATAAACTGACACGTATTCAACGTAGTTTAGTGCAAACCTTAGGTCGAGAACCTTCTGCTGAAGAAATTGCTAAAGAAATGGGTGGAATTACACCTGAAAAAGTTAGAGAAATTCAGAAAATTGCCATGGATCCTGTTTCATTAGAAACTCCAATTGGCGAAGAAGATGATTCTCATTTAGGTGACTTTATTGAAGATAAGGACATTACTTCACCGAGTGCCTATGCTAACAATGAATTACTTAAAGATGAAATCAACATGGTATTAGAAGGATTAACAGATCGAGAAGAAAAAGTATTACGGTTACGCTTCGGTCTATATGATGGAAGAACAAGGACTTTAGAGGAAGTTGGAAAAGAATTTAATGTAACTCGTGAAAGGATTCGTCAAATTGAAGCAAAAGCATTAAGAAAATTGAAACATCCATCACGTTCCAAACGTTTGAAAGACTTTCTAGATAGAAACTAATGTTATCTAAACGCTTAAAAAGTATATTATCACAAATTAATCCCTGTGAAACTCTATGCGATATAGGCTCAGATCATGCTCTATTAGCTATTGAAGCTGTGAATAACTCAATTGCTAATAGAGTTATTTGTGCAGAAAATAAGATTGGACCTTTTAAACGAGGACTTAGAAATATAAGCAAACACAAGTTAGAAGAAAAAATTGATGTTGTATTATCTAATGGAGTCTTACAAATCACAGAACCATGTGATGCTTGGGTCATTGCTG
>JAAYGI010000030.1 GCA_012727815.1 Erysipelothrix sp. | reverse complement strand
TTCAAGTTATTTGGAGAGTCCTGGTGCATAACTGTCTCATACTTTTTTGGATTTTCATGATTGCACCTTTTAGTGGTTTTAAAACTTGGAGAAAAGCTGTAAAACATAATAAAGAACTGTATGTTTTATCATCGACAGATAAACAATGGGATTAAGATGATTTTGCAACAAATGTCTAATAATCTAAGTATATTTGTATATATATTTGGTATAATATATTGATTGAAGAATACTTGGAAAGAGGAAACCAATATGAATAATCTTAAAACTTTAGTCCAGCAATCTTTAAAAGGCGATGAAGAAGCATTTAAAGATTTGTTTGATATGTCATATAAAGTTATATTCTTTAAAATAAATAAAATCGTAATGGATGAATCTTCATCTATGGATATTCTACAAAATACATATATTAAAGCTTTTAACAATTTATCCAGTTTAAAAGAACCTAAAGCTTTTTTAAAATGGATAAATGTTATTGCAACAAATGAAACTAAAGATTTTCTTAAAAAGAAAAAAGACATAAATCTCTCTGCTTTAGATTCTGATGATGGTGATATAGTTTTTGAAATCGAGGATGAGTCTTTGGAGTTCAGACCTGAGGCCCAGGCAGATATCAATGAAACTAAAGATATTATTAATAAGATTATATATAAATTACCAGAAGCTCAAAGAATGGTTATCATGATGTTCTATTTTGAAGAACTTCAAATTTCAGAAATTGCCAACATATTAGAATTAAATGAAAACACAATTAAAAGTCGTTTAAGATATGCAAAGCAAGCTATTGAAAATGATGTGCGCACTTTAGAGAAAGATACCGGCATTAAATTGTACGGATTTGCTCCAATGGCATTCTTTGTTTGGTATCTTAAAGACACTGTTCAATCTCAAATACTTCCACCAATTACAAATCTACCCCCATTAGAAAATCTTATCCCTACTGCAAGTACACAAAGTGGTATTAAGCAAGCGTTGAACGCAATGGTTCATACACTAACCCCTGCCACTACATCAGCTAAAGTTATCGCAACTGTGCTTACTTCAACTGTATTATTAGGTGGTACAATTGCTGGTATAAATTCCATAAATACACCCAGTGAATTAAAGCGACCAGACATACCTACTGAAAATATAACACTTGAGGATGATCCTAAATATATCCCCAGTGGTACAGTGGAAGATAATAGCATCGTAGAAAGTGAAGCAAATCCACAAAAGAAGGATCAAACAGTAGCTAAAGAACCTGAAAAGTATCAAGCTACTGCAAATGAACTTAAAGCTATAGAGGCTGTAAACAAAATATACACCGATAGACTTTCTGATCCTTACTGGATTATTGTACGTAGCAATGTCATCAAATCGATTGTGGACGATGGATTTACAATAGAAGAAGCAAGCTATGGTGCGGATAATTCGTATTTTGACTGGAAAAAAGAACTTGTACGATCTGCAGAGTATTTTAATAATATAACACCTAAGTCATACCAGGAACTTATAAATGACCTGATGAAAGTACATCCCAAAGAAGATGCCACCTACGCAGCCAACAATATAGAGATCGATTGGGAAAAACAACCCTTTGCTTATGCTAAATACTTACAGTCTCATTCTAATTTCTCGAGACTAGTACTTAAAAACTTCATGGGAAATCATGGTAAGTTTGAAGCTTTTGAAATTGAACTTGTTCAAAAAGAGTTTATTGTTGATTGGAATGCTGAAGCAGTTAGGTTTGCAAAGGATTTTCTTAAAGTTACAAAATCCAATACACTTGAAGATGAAATGTCCTTTCATGAATATACCACTGAAGAAATATTACATGCTAAAACTCAACTAAGTTTAGACTAGCCTAGTTAGTAATACCATCTCTTATAATTACAAAAGTACAAGTACCTAAATGGCACTTGTACTTTTTTTGTTTATTTTAAAATATGATATAAAATACTTGTTATGAGAGATTGCTTAAAATTTTATTTCTAAAAAATAAACACTTCTCTTTTCATTAATTGAATATTGGTGGAGCTTAGCAGACTCGAACTGCTGACCTCTTGCGTGCCACGCAAACGCTCTACCAACTGAGCTAAAACCCCAACTCATTACTATTATACACCTTATCTTATAGATATGGACAACTTTACATTAGTTAATTCACAATTCATCTAAAATATGTTACACTATCCATATTAAGGAGTGATTTGAATGGGAATTAACAGAAGAAAAAAAATACTAGAAACAATTGCATCACATACAGTTGCAATTAGTGCATCTAAACTTGCAGATATGTTTGATGTTTCAAGACAAGTTATTGTTGGAGATGTTGCCCTCTTAAGAGCACAAGGAGAGCCTATTAAAGCAACTGCAAGAGGCTATGTAATTATTAGAGATGATGGTAGATATATTGCCAAGGTTGCTGTTAATCACTCAGAAGAAGATACTAAAGATGAACTCTTAATAATAGTTTCTCTAGGCGCTTATATACTTGATGTTATCGTCGAGCATCCTGTATATGGTGAAATCAGTGGACAATTAGATATCAAAACTATTGATGATGTTGATGCGTTCATCAATAATTTCAAGCATAATAATATTGAACTTTTAAGCAAGCTTACCAAAGGCATCCATCTACATACATTATCGTGTGAATCCCAAAAACACTACGATCTTGTTTGTTGTTCATTA